>JAGRNP010000001.1 GCA_020440705.1 bacterium
GTTCCGCCCACCTTCAGTCCCAGGCCGACACGCCCGTCGTCGTCCCGCAGGGACTCGGCCAGGAACGAGAACGCCCCCAGTTCGGGCGTGAAGCCCGCGGGCAACCGCACGTGAACCGCGAGGTCCAGCTTCCCGTCGAACGCCACCGCGCCCGTCGCCCTCCACTCGGTGTCCGGGCCGGCGAGCTCGAGCCGCTCCAGCCGGTACACGCCCCCGCGGACCACCAGATCGTGCTCCAGTCGGTCGAAGCGGATGTGCACGAGGTCGGGGCGGTCGCCCAGGTAGGGGCCGGCCTCGCGCAGCCAATCCGCGGCGTCCAGTTCGCCGGGCGTCCCCCGCAGCCGCCCGGTCAGGCCGAGGCTGGCCAGCCGCACGTCGCGGTCGGCCAGGTCGAGGCCTCCCGTGATCTCGCCGCTCAGGTCGGTGCGCAGGCGGGCCGCCAGGTCGGGCAGATAGGGTGCCAGCAGTTCCGCCGCCGGCGCCGCGGTCAGCACCACGCGCCCGGAGAGGCGACCACCCCGGTCCGCCCGGGTATTCCAGTCCAGGTCCGCTTCCAGGCCACCATCGCCCAGGTCGGCCTGCAGCCGGATGTCTTCGCTGCGGCCCGCCGCCCAGTGGCCGGTCAGCCGCACGTCGCGCCACGGGCAGCCGTCGTGGTCGAGAGTCGCGGCCCGCAGATCCCCGTCCGCGACCAGGTCGCCCGGTTCGGCGGTCGCACCCGTCACCCCGGAGAGAGCGACTTCCACATCGCGGGCCTTCAGCAGGTCGCCGCCCCAGGCGACGTCCACCCGGGACGCCACGAGCCGCGCGCCCGACCACTCGAGCCGCCCGGCGAGCAGCGCGGCCGCGTCGAGCCGCACCTCCAGCCGCCGGTACTCCACCTCGTAGGGCCCCAGGTCGTTCGGCCGTCCGGTCCGGGCGGCGAGGTCCGCCCCGGTGCCCGCCAGGCGCCCGTCCCGCAGCACGACCCCGGGTCCGCCCCAGATCCGCACACCGACCCGTCCGGGCGTGAGTATCCCGCCGGTCCTTGCGGCGACGATCTCCTGCAGGCGGCCCGTGACCTCTTCGCGCGGCACCAGCCGCTGCCCGATCATCCCGAGCACGGCCCCGGCCGCCAGCACCGCCAGCAGCCCAAGCAGCAGCGTGCGCCTGCGGCGCCCGTCAGCCATGGTCCGCCTCCCTCGCGATCCGCCCGCCGCCGAGCACCACGTCGCCGCGGTACAGCACGCAGGCCTGACCCGGCGCGGGCGCGTCGACCGGTTCGGCCAAATCGAGTTCGAGGCGCCCCGCCGCGAGTCGCCAGGCCGCCACGCGCGCTCCGCCGTGACGATGCCGGATACGGGCCACGACGGGCTCGTCGCCGGCGGCCACCTCGCCCTGTGCCGGGAGCTGCGGCCCCGCCGCCTGCCAGCCCGTGGCCACGACGCGGGTGCGCAGGGTCTCCTCGCGGGCGCCCACGACGAGCCGCCCTCCCGCCAGGTCGAGTTCCAGCACGTACAGCGGTTCCGGCGCGGCCACGCCCAGCCCCTTGCGCTGCCCCACCGTGTAGTGGATCAGGCCACGGTGCCTGCCGAGCACCCGCCCCGACCGGTCGACGATGTCCCCCGGCCGCGTGGCCGGACCGTCGGCGTGTTCGGCGAAGAGGAAACTGCGGTCGCCGTCCGGCACGAAGCAGATCTCCTGGCTGTCGCGCTTGGTCGCCACCGGCAGCCCGAGCGCCGCCGCCGCCGCCCGCACCTGGGTCTTGTCCGCCCAGCCGAGGGGGAACACCAGCCGCGGGAAGAGCTCCGGATCGATCCGGTGCAGGAAGTAGCTCTGGTCCTTGGCCGGATCGACGCCGCGCAGCAGCCGCATCGTCCCGTCCACCGCGGCGATGCGCGCGTAGTGCCCCGTCGCCGCGAAGGCGCACCCCTGCCGCGCGGCCAGCCGCACCAGTTCGGGAAAGCGCACGGTGCCGTTGCAGTCCAGGCACGGATTGGGTGTTTCGGCGCGGGCGTAGTCGGCGATGAAGGGGTCGATCACGGCCTCGCGGAAGGGCCGTTCCACGTCGCCGACCCAGTGCGGCGCGTCGAAGCGCGCCGCCAGGCGCCGGGCGTCGTCGATGGCCTCGAGCGAGCAGCACGACTTGTCGGTCAGGTCGGCCGACGCGTCGCCATAGCAGAAGTTCTTGAAGGTCACGCACTGGACGTCGCAGCCCAGCTCGCGCAGCACCGCCAGGCTGACCGCGCTGTCGACGCCGCCGCTGATGCCGAGCAGGACGGTGGTCCCGGGCCCGAGGCGCTCACGCACCCCGGGCGGGATGTCCAGCGGGAACGCCATCAGTGGCCGGCGGGATCCGGCGCGTTCATGAGGTCCCTGACGATGCGGATGTTGTCGCGCGAGCGGCCCCCGATGTCCCCGTCGGGATCGAACTTGGCCGCCAGTTCCCACTCCACGATCGCCTCGCGGTACACCTTCTGCTCCGCGAACATGATCGCCAGGTTGTAGTGGGCCAGGGCGCTGCGGTCGTCGTGCTCGAGGGCCGTGTTGAACTCGCGCAGGGCGTCGCCCACCCGGCGCTGGCGCAGGTACAGCGCCCCCAGGTTGCAGCGGGCCTTCTCGTCGGTCGGATCGACCTTGAGCGCCATGTCGTAGTACAGCCGGGCCTTGTCCATGCGCTCGTCGCGCTCGGCGCGGCTGCCCATCTGCTCCGAGCGGTCGTCCCACAGCGAACCCAGGTTCACCATCGGCTCGATGAAGGTGCTGTCCCGGGCGATGGCCGCCGTGAAGTGCTCCTCGGCCGTGGCCAGCAGCACGCCCACACCGTCGTCACCCCAGCCCACGGTCGCCGCCGAATCGCCGGCCGCGGCATAGGCGCGGTTGCCCAGCAGGTAGTGGGCGTAGGCGCTGAAGGGGGCCGGCCCCGCGGCCAGGGCCTGCAGGGTGTCCTCCAGGGCCTGCCCGTCGAGGGTCTCGGTGCGGGCGATGAACTTGTCCAGGTCCGACTCGGGCACCGATTCCTTGCAACCCGTCAGGCCGAGCAGCAGGCCCGCGGCGACCAGGGCCAGCAGCAGGCCGGTCGCGGTGGTGGCCCCGGTCGAATTCCCCTCGATGCGATTCATGCGTCTTCCTCCCGCTCCTACCACCAGGCCTCCAGGCCGGTGAGAGATATGCCCAGACGATACACGGTGCTCTCGGCCCCGTTCTTCTCCAGATCCCCGATCACGCCGTACGAGAAAGCCATGTCCAGCTGGCCCAGATCGTTGGCCAGCGCGAAGCCCGTGCCGATGCTGAACGTCAGTTCGTCGACGGGCTCGCCCCCGAAACGATAACCCCAGCGATGCAGGTTGGCCCCCAGGCGCAGCGGCAGGTTGCGCAGCCCGGCGCGGCGTTCGCGGGCCTTCAGGCGCTCGAGCCCCACGCCCAGAGTATACTCGTCCTCGGCCTCTTCCTGCCACGGCGCGTACAGGGACGCCTCGGTCATGGGCATGTACTGGATGTCCGCCCCGATCTGCCAGCGCCGGATCAGACGCAGCTGCAGCCCGGCCCGATACTCGTCGGCGATGCGCATCTGCGACGTCGACCGCGCCGCCACCGTCACGTTGGAGAGGATCGCCGTCCGGTCGACGTCCAGATCGTAGGCCGGCGTCCAGGACGCGCCGAGGTGCAGCCTGTCGAACGGCACCCACAGCGCCGACAGGGTGTAGGACGTGCCCTCGTACAGGTTGCGCGTCTCGAGGATGTTCTCCGAGAGGCCCGTCCCCGCCGCGAAGAGCTCGGTGTACTGCTCGAGCACCGAACCGCTCTCCAGGTTGACCGAGCCGGCGAACGAGAATCCGCCGAAGGGGCGCCACGCCACCCCCAGCGGCACGTTGAACCGGGTGCCCTGGCGCGTCGAGACCTTGTCCCCCTTTATCTCCTCGCCGTCGACCAGCCACACGGCCGGTTCGCTCGTGTCCCAGCGCGTGCTGCCGAACATGTTGAAGCCCGCCGTGAAGCTCAGCCGCGTCTTGACGATGGGCAGGGCGACCTGGATGCCCGGCGAGTACACCTCGGCCGTCTTGCGCTCGCCGCTCGCCGTGGTCGAGGTCGTGCGTTCGCCGTAGCCCGTGTAGCGCAGGGCGACGTGCCGCAGGTAGGTGAGCGAGGCCTGGTTCTTGAAGCCGGGATGGGTCGTATCCGCCACGGCCATGCCCCAGCCCCCGCGCGCGATCACCCGCGCGTCGTCGGGCCGGATGCGCTGGCCGATGTTCGTGGCCGCGAACGGCGTCTGGGACCGGGCCAGGCCCGCCCCCAGCACCAGCACGGCGACCGCCACGAGAACGGTCCTCACGTTGCGCGCGCTCATCGGCCGCCTCCCGTCACTTCGCCGTCGACGGTGTACCACACCTTCAGGAACGGCCGCAGGTCCGGATCCGGATCGGCCAGGCCGTGGAAGTTCCACACGCGGTAGTAGAAGTCCCCGTACGTGGGGTCGGGATTCGAGAAGGTGGGGAACACGTCCTTGTACTCGCGGCAGGTCAGCAGCAGGCTGCGCGTCTGGGCGTTGGTGCCGTTCACCTCGCGCTGCACGAAGAGGGTCACGTCGAGTTCGATCGTGGTGTCGATCTTCGGCTCCTTGCTGGTGGCCACGTCCAGGGCGTAGACGAGGTCCTCGTCCCGCAGCACGCTCACGTCCGAGCCGAGGCCCGGCACGGCGTAGGCCGAATCGAGCTCGACGACCTGCAGCGACATGGCGGGGCCGAACGACGTCTCCGGATCGTTCGTCACCGAGAGGATGGCCCGGTTGATGCGCGCGTTCACCGGCAGGTTCGCGGTGTCGAAGCGCAGGGACGGATACGAGCGCAGGCCGGTCCGCAGGGTGAAGCCGTCGGCCGCGCTCCCGGCATCCTCGGGCAGGGTCGGCACCTCTTCCCACACCGTGCAGTCGAAGGAAGGCGCCAGCAGCAGGAAATCCTGGTCGACGTTGTCGTTGGGGTTCTGGTCCACCAGGCCGTCCACGAACTCGATGATCAGGTTGGGCGCCGGCACCGACCCCACCTTCAGGTCGGCGAGTTCGTTGTAGTTGGTCGAGAGCAGATCGAGCGAGGCGTAGCCCGTCAGACCGGGGTCGGACTGGTCGCCGAGCTGCACGAGGAACCCGACCCGCCCGTCGGGGAACCAGCGCGCCAGCAGATCCTCCGGGAAGAGGGACAGCTCGGGCTCGTCGCTCTGGTCCGACTCGAAGTAGTCGCTGTTGGACGGCAGCTGGTCGTAGTCGGGGAGCGTCGCCGGGTAGTTCTCGAAATCCGCCTGGACGATCGGGGCGTCGAGCTCGTGGACGAAGTAGTGGAAGACCTGGGGCCGGCCCTCGATGGGCTCGGGCACGATGGTGATCATGGAGTCGACGCACACCGTGTCCCAGGCCACGCAGAAGGTGTCGCAGGTCACCACGCCGCCGACCGTGTCGCAGACGACGGTGTCCCGCGCGCAGAAGATGGAGTCCTCCAGGCAGGTCACGAGTTCGACGAAGTTGGCCGCCTTGTACGTCTCGAACTTGGTCAGCCCCAGCTTCACGCGCCGGATGTTCGCCGCGGTGAACAGGGAGTCCGGGTAGAGCGTGGTGTTGCGGTCGGTCAGGTCGTACTCGGCCAGGAACGAAGCCCGGGCGCCGCCCTCGACGCCCAGATAGAGCGCCTGTTTCTCGGTCAGGGTGCGGTCCCGGTCGACCAGGGGCAGGCCGGCGAAACCGCTGACCTGCCGCACCTCGAGGGAAAGCAGGGTCGAATCGATCCGCGTCTCGACGAGTCCGGCCCCCACCAGGCTGGCGGGATCGCTCGTGCAGCCCGAAAGCAGCAGGCTGCCGGCCCAGGCCAGGCAGACCAGCACCGCCAGGACGACCGCGCCGCCGCGTCCGCTTCCCTGCGTGTGAATCGCGTCCTTCAATTCCGCTCCTTCGCGGTCAACGCCCCGGCCCGCCGCGGGCCGACAGACTGACCCGCGTGAATCCGCTCTGCTTGATGGTGTCGATGAGGGCCACGACGCGGCCGTGGGACGCCGCCTCGTCTGCGCGGAGGACCATCCGGTCCTCCCCCGTCGAAGCCCGCAGACGCCCAAGAAGTTCCGGCAAACGCGTCTCGTCAACCTCGGTGTCGTTGAGGAAGATCCGGTCGTCCCGCGTCAGGTACAGCACGCTCGGCGTGTCGACCGTCTCGGTGGCCGTCGCCGAACGCGGCAGCACGAGGTTCACCGCCGGCTGGTTCTTGAAGGTCGAGGTGACCATGAAGAAGATGAGCAGCAGGAACATCACGTCGATGAGCGTCGTGACGTTGATGATCAGGCTGCGACCCTTCTTTTGCGGCCGGAACCTCATCCCGCCGACCGTCCGTCGCGGGCGGCCTGACGCCGGCGCCGCAGGGTGTCCAGCACCTTGGACGAGTAGAACTCGAGATCGAAGATGATGCGGTCGGCCCGGCCGTTCAGCCAGTTGTGGGCCACCAGGGCCGGGATGCCGATGATCAGGCCGGCGGCGGTGGTGACCATGGCCTCGGAGATGCCGCTCGAGAGGGTCTCGGGATTGCCCAGCCCGGCCAGCGAGATGGTCGCGAAGACGCGGATCATGCCCAGCACCGTGCCCAGCAGCCCCAGCAGCGGCGACACCGCCGCCACCGTCTCCAGGATGCCCAGCCGTCGCGTCAGGCGCGTGGCCTCCTGGCGTCCCGCTTCCTCCAGCACGTCACGGATGATGGTCCAGTCGTTGTCCGCGTGGTCGAGGCCGGCCCGGACGATGTTGGCGAACGGTCCGGGGTGCCGGTCGCAGGTGGCGTAGGCCGTCGACAGGTCGGGGCTGGCCGACAGCGTCTCGACCGCCGAGGCGATCTCCGGCCGCACGATGCGCCCCTGGCGCAGCACCAGGATCCGTTCGATGATCACCGTCATGCCCACCAGGGACGCGATGGCGATGGGGATCATCATGTAGCGTCCGGCGAGGATCATTTCCCACATGTGCAGTCAAACCTCCGACATACCAAGAAGGCAGGAACCCCGGTCCCTGCCGTGCGCCACCATCTCAACGCCGGAACGCAGGATAGTGCAGGATCAGGGTGATCTCAAGATTCTTGTCCGGAAAGTGGTCCGGCAGCGGCAGGTAGGGCGCGAAGGCCTTCAGGGCCGCCAGCGACGCGTCGTGCAGGGACTGGTGTCCGGTCTGGTCGAGGATCTCCATCTTGCTCGGGCGCCCGTCCCTCTCCACCACGAGGTGGATCACGGTCTGGCCGTTGATCAGGCCCAGCCGGTAGGCGTAGGGCGGCACCCAGTGCCGGTGCAGCTCGTTGCCGAAGACCTGGATCCACGGCGCCCAGTCCCAGGCCACGGTGCTCAGCTGGAAATCGTCGACGATGGCCACGCCCGAGGTCGTCGCCCCCATCGCCTTCTGGTCGAAGTCGAAGCCGCGATCGCCGGATGCGCCTTCGCTCCCTTCCTTGAGGATCGACGGGTTGCGGGCGCCGTTCCACCACTCCTCCAGCTCGGGCTGATCGACGGTCTCGGCGTCCTTCCCGTTGCCGGCGCTCTCCCCTCCCGCCTGCTGCGTCTCCTCGGGGATGGCCCACTCGCCCCCCGGCGGCTGGGTCTCGCCCTCGGCGGCGGTCGCGTCGCCGTCCGGTGCGCCGGCCTGCTGCCGGCTCGTCGCGGGCGCCTGCTCGGGCACGGGAGGCGTCGTCACCTGCACGCCCGCCGCGCCGGCCAGGTCTTCCCGCCGGATCTCCACCTGGTTGAATTCGCCCTCGGCGTCGGCCGACGGCGTATCGCCGTCGCCCAGCTTGTTGTCCGCCGCCACCGAATGGTGCAGCGCCAGGTACTGCGGATCGTCGGGCGCCTCGGGCTGGGCGTGGCGGTCGGGCACCGAGGCGTAGGTGTCCGGCAGGGTCGAGTCCTTCTCGTCGGCGGCGGTCTCCGGATCGGGCTCGAGATAGACCTCCACCTCACGGCCTTCCCGCAGCCGCGCCAGTTCCTCCGGATCCGGCGTGAAGTCGACCTCGCGCAGCCCCAGCACCAGCACGACGTGCAGGAGCACCGACAGCACGAGGGCCGTCCGGATGATCCGCCGGTCGGTTTCGGGGCTGCCGGACAGGGCCGGGGTCATGGTGCGGGCTTCGGTCACTTGGGCGTCCTCGGAGCGGCGGAATCTGGGGGGCGGACGGTCGCCAGAATGTACCCTGCGAACCCCGCCGTTGCCAACCCGGGTTGACGGAAGTTCGGACCGGGTCCATCCTAGCCGGGATGGTCACGAATCGCTTCCAGCCGCGGCGATTCAGCAACCGGACCGGCCGGCCGCGGCCCCGGAAACCGGCGGAGGCGCCTCGAACGTGGAATTCCAGCACCTGATCGCCCGACTGGACCCGGATCTGCAGGCGCTCGTCCGTACGGATGTCGCCCTGCGCGAACTGACCACGTTGCAGGTGGGGGGCCCCGCGGCCTTGTTGTGCCCGATCCACAACCCCGTCCAGGCGGTTCGGTTCCAGGCCCTGGCCCGCGAAACCGGACTGCCCGTCTTCATCCTCGGCGGCGGCAGCAACGTCCTGGCCGACGACCGCGGCTTCGGCGGCGTGGTCCTGCAGGTCAGGGACTCCCACTACGAACGCGTGGGCGAGGTGGTTTCCAGCGGTGCCGGACACGATTTCGACGCCCTGATCGCCCGCACCCTCGCCGACGGCCTGACGGGACTGGAGTTCGCCAGCGGCATCCCGGGCACCGTCGGCGGCGCGGTCATGGGCAACGCCGGCTGCTACGGCCACGAGATCGGGGAATTCGTCGTCGACGCCACGGTGCTGACGCCGGACGGCGAGGTCCGCACCGTCGGTCCCGCCGCGTTCGGCTTCCGCTACCGGGAAACCGACCTGCGCGAGACGGGCAACGTGCTGCTGGGGGTCCGGCTGCGGCTGGCCCGCGGCGACCTGGCGGCCGCCACCGCGGAACGGGACGAGCACATCGCCGATCGTCGGCGCAAGCATCCGGTCGATCTGCCGTCGGCAGGCAGCTGGTTCCGCAACCTGCCCCCGGCCGCCCCCGGCGAACGCCGCCGGGCGGCGGGCGTCCTGCTCGAACAGGTCGGCGCCAAGGAGTTCCGGGAGGGCGACGCCCGGGTCTTCGCCCGTCACGCCAACATGATCGTCAACGCCGGCCAGGCCACGAGCGCCGACGTCCTGCGGCTGGCCGAGCGCATGCGCGCGGCCGTGCGCGACCGCTTCGGCGTCGAACTCGTGCCCGAGGTGCGCTACCTCGGCGGCAACAACCCCCGCCTGCCCTCTATTTGACCAGAATCAGCTTGTGCCGCAGCACCGCGCCGGGCGTGGCGATGCGCAGCAGGTAGAGCCCCGCCGCCGCCGGCCCCTCGGGCCCGTCACCGTTCCAGCGCACGCCGTGGTCGCCGGCGGCCAGTTCGCCCCGCAGCAGGGTAGCGACCCGCCGCCCCGCCAGATCGTAGACCACCGCCTCGACCTCGCCCGCCTGCCCCAGCCGGAAGCGGGCCTGCACGGCGGGATTGAACGGGTTCGGCCACGGGCGCGCCTCCCAGGCCAGCCGGGCGGGCAGACGCCCGTCTGCGGCCAGGCAGTCGGACGGGAGGTTCCAGACGGCCGACTCCCGGTCGCCATCGGCTCCCGCGCTCAGGCGCACGCGCCAGTCGCCACCGGCTCCCGGCAGCCACGCCGCAGCCACGCCGAGGGGCAGGTCGAGCACCCACCCCTCGCCATCCCAGGCGACGGTTCCGGCCTGGGCGCGGCCATTGGCCATGAGGGGACGCCACGCCGATCCACGGCCCAGTTCCAGTTCCCACGGCCCCGGGCGGTCGGGCCTGATGCGGATTTCCCAGCCCTCGCCGTTGCAGGCCGCGGCCACGGCCGTGGGAGCCACCGCCACGATGTCGGGATCGACATTGATCAGGCTCAGGCTCAGCAGCAGCGACCGGTCGAGGGTCAGGATGTCCGGCGCCCCGTCGCCGTTCAGGTCGGGCGCGTCGACATCGACCATCTGCGGCCCGCCCTGGATCTCCGCAGGCTGCGCGAATTGCCAGGCGCCCGAGGCGAACACCAGGGCCAGCGTCCCGGCCGACGCGAGGTTGGCCAGGGCGTCGGGCCGGCCGTCCTGATCGAAGTCGCGCAGGACCACGCCCGCCGGCCGGCTCGGCAGGCTGTGGGCCCCGATCCGCCGCACGAGGCCCCCGGACCCGTCGTTCTCGAAGAACGACAGGCTGCTCTCGGAACGGTTGGCCACGACCAGGTCGTCGTCGCCGTCGCCGTCCAGGTCGCCGGTGTCCATGGCGAAGGCGCCGAGCCCGGCGTTGACGAACCGCTCGTCGCCGAAGCCCCGGGCGCCGTCGTTCAGACGGGTCCAGACCCGGCTGGTGCCGTCGGTCCCGGCGAGGTCGGGCAGCCCGTCGGCGTCCAGGTCGAGCGCCACCAGCCAATCCACCGACCGGTCGAAGGCGAAGGACGTGGCGCTCGGAAACGCGCCGGCACCGTCCCCGAAAAGGACCGTCACGTCGGGCGTCGCCTGGGTCACGACCAGCAGGTCGAGCGCCCCGTCGTCGTCCATGTCGGCGCTGCCGAGGAAGAACGGGAAGGTCGCGGTCGGCGTGCTCGACACCGGGGTCGGCCCGGTCACCAGGTCCAGGTCGTAGACCACCACCCGATTGCCGATCACGTCGAGGATCGCCAGTTCGAGGTCCGGATCGCCGTCCAGTTGCAGACAGGTCAAGGGACCGGTCACGAAGCCCACGTCCCAGACCCGGGCCTCGAGTTCGAGCCCGCCCGCCGCGTCGCCGGCGAAGACCCGCACGGTGCTGGCGTTCGAGTCGGCCACGACCAGATCGGCGTGGCCGTCGGCATCCACGTCGGCAAAGGAGAAGGCGCCGGGGCTCGCGGACAGGCTCAGGGCCCGGATGCCCGCGAATTGGCCCGTGGCCGTACCCAGCATGAGGGTCGCCACCTGCGAAACGCCCCCGGCGGCCAGCAGGTCGGGCCGCAGATCGCCGTCGACATCGGCCAGGGCCAGGCCCACCGCCCGGCAGCCGGGATAGAGGATGTCGCGGCGCACCCAGCTGCCGGCCTGGCGTGCGGCGTACTCGACCAGACCCCGCTCTCCGTTCGCGCTGATCAGCCCCATGGCGCCGTCGGGCAGCAGACCCGCGACGAGATCGCCCGAGGGCACCGAAAGCGGCACCGTCTCCTCCACGACGAGTGCACCCCCGACCGCGGCGCAGACCAGCACGGCCGGGGGTTCGCTGCGCGCCACGAGCAGCTCGTCCCGACCGTCGGTGTCGATGTCGGACGCGGCCACGAAGTCGGGCACGACGCCGGGCAGGGGCAGGGAGCCGAAGGTATACGTGCCGTCGATCTGACGCCGGAGCACGCCGAGGTTCCCGGCGAGGGGCCCCGTCTGGGCCAGCACGAACTCGTTGCTGCCGTCGCCGTCGAGGTCGATGCTGGCGGCACCGGTCGGATCGTCGCCGCAATCGACCGTCTGCACCAGGGCCCAGGCCGTCGCGGCGCCCCGCACGATGGCCACCCGGTCCATGCCCGGCAGCGTGACGGCGACCTCGCGCGTCTCCGCCGTGATGTCGCCCACGAAGCCGAGGGCGCCGGGATCCTCGTCCAGCGCCACCTCGGCCGCGATCCGCAACTGCGGTGCCGTGGATTGGATCTCGACGAAGACCAGTCGGTCCGGGTCGGCCACGGCCGCCACCACCCCGGGTGCCGACGCCGGCCGCCCCAGCCACGGGACGATCGCCTCGACCCGGCCTCCGACGAAGAACCGGTGCAGCAGCGTGAAGGACTCGCTCGTGGGATTGTAGCGGTTCAGATTGAGGAAACCGGCCCCGTTCCCGGTGACGAACTCGTCCTGGTCGCGGCCCGGCAACCGCACGCCCAGGACGCTCAGGGCGTCCCCGTCCTGGGGCAACGTGGCCGGCCCGAAGAACTCGACGCCGAAGGCATCCGGACCGCCGCACAGCAACGCCAGCGCGAATCCGAGAACCCAGCGGCGGCGGCCGCGGGCCGGGTGGCGGCGGGCGGACCGCAGGGAGCGATCGGCAGCAGGAAAGCTGGAAATCACACGCATGCTCTTTCGTTGGCGTCGGGGTGCATGATGATACGGAGAACACGCCCGAACGCCAAAAGGGTTGCCATTAAATATTGACACCCAAGGCGTCGCACCTGAAATTTATCCACAAGCACATCAGGCTGCATCCCCGCGAGCCCCGGGCGTTGCCCCGGACAGGAGCCGATTCATGTCCCGATTTGTCATGTCCGCCCTCGTTCTGTTGGCGTTTGCCCTCTCGTGCACCGTGGTTTACGGCCAGGCGGCGGAGAAGCCCGCGCCGGCGGCCGGCAAGACCTTCAAGCTGCTGCGCGACGAGGGCACGGCCGCGGACGACCTCGACCTGGCCGACGAAGAGGCCGAAGCCTGGGATCCGGCCCTCAAGGGCGGCGCGCTGCAGATCAGCCTGGGCATCGGTTTCATGAATCTCAACACCACGCTCCTGAAACACGACCAGATCATCTACAAGTACACGACCGATTCGACCTACTGGGGCGACGTGGAACTGAAAGGCGAGTCGGCCTTCGCGCCCACGCTGCGCATCGGCTACAACCTGACCGAGTGGTTCGCCATCGAGGGTTGGGGCGGCGTCTCGATCTCCGAGTACCAGGGCAACATCGAGAACACCCACAGCCGCAAGAACGAACCCAACGCTCCGGTCGTCGACAATCCGCCCCTCGGCGAGTTCGACGCCGAGACGCGCTCGCTGATCACGCTGCAGGCCGGCGTCAACGCGCTGTGGTACCCCCTGGCCATGAGCGACGCCAGCGGCAGCTGGCATCCGTACCTGACCGGTGGCGTGGGCAACATGTGGTACAACATGAACTCGAACTACACCAACGACACCGCCTCGGCCCTCGACCTGAACCTGGGCGGTGGCATCCGCCTCCTGGCCGACCGGAACATCTCCGTGCGGGCCGAGGTCATCCTGCACCGCAACACCCTGGAGTGGACGCCGGCCGACTACTTCACGGAGCTGAACGAGGGCACCACGCGCGTGCCGCTGAACGAGTACCCCGAGGTCAACAACACGATCACCGAGCGCCCGGTCACCGCATTCGAAGCCAACGACATGACGATCCTGCACTGGACGCTGAGCATCCACGGCTCCTTCTGATCCGCGTCGCGCGCACGACCACGGGGCGGCCTCCGGGCCGCCCTGTCGCGTTTCCGCTCCCGCCCCGCCTCGCCCTCACAGGCCGACCGCCTCGCGCCGGTAGGCCAGCGCCTCCCGCACGTGGTGCTCCCCGATCGCAGCGGCGCCGTCCAGGTCGGCGGCGGTGGCCGCCACGGCCAGACACCGTTCCATTCCGCGCAGGGACAGGCCCAGCGTCCGCCGGGACGTCTCGAGCAGGTCCGCGCCCGCCTGTTCCAGCCGTGCACGCGGATCCGGGCCCTCGGCCCGGGCGCGCCAGGCCCGCTCCAGATCGGCCCGGCAGGGCCGCACGCGCCAGTCGGGGCCCGCGGCGACAGGATCCGGCCCCGGGACCGCAACGGCCGCCGCGCCGACGAACGCGCCGTCCCACGCCCCCACCTCGACGAAGAGATCGATGCGGTCGAGCAACGGCCCGGACAGGCGCGCCCGGAACCGCTGGATCTCGGCGGGCGTGCAGGTGCACGGCACCGTTCCGCTGCCGAGGTGCCCGCATCGGCACGGGTTCATGGCGGCCACCAGCTGGAAGTCCGCCGGATACAACCGGGCGCCCCCGCCGCGGGCCACGGCCACGGTGCCGTCGCCCAGCGGCTCGCGGAGGCTGTCCAGCACCTGGGGCGCGAACTCCGTCACCTCGTCCAGGAAGAGCAGACCGCGGTGGGCGAGGGTCACCTCCCCCGGTCGCAGCGGGGCCCCGCCGCCGACGAGCCCGGCCCGGGTCACCGTGTGGTGGGGAGCCCGGAACGGCCGCGACCGGACCAGGCCCGTGGTCGGCCTGCCGCCGGCCGCGCCGTGGATGCGCGTCACTTCGAGGGCCTCGGCGGGCGTGAGGGGCCGTCCGAGCCGCGCCAGGCTGCGGGCCAGGCGGGTCTTGCCCGTGCCCGGCGGCCCGACCAGCAGGCAGTGGTGCCGGCCGGCGACCGCCAGCATGGCCGCCCGGCGCACATCCGGCTGCCCCTGCAGATCGGGCCACAGCGGCTGCGACGGTTCTGCGGGCTCGGTGGCGGCGACCGGGTGCCTCCCACCTGCGGGCGCCGGCCCGCCCTCCCACCACGCGGCGGCCTGGGCCAGATCGCGCACCCCCACCACTTCCGTCCCGGCGGCCAGGCGGGCCTCGGCCGCCTGGGCCCGGGGCACGACGATCGTCATCACCCCCTGGTCCCGCAGGGCCAGGACCAGGGCCAGCAGCCCCCGCACCGGTCGGACCTCGCCGAAGAGGGACAGCTCGCCGATGAAGGCGGCCCCGGTGCGGCGTGACGGCCCCAGCCGGACCTGCTTCCCCGCCGCCAGGATGCCCAGGGCGATGGCCAGATCGCTGGCCGCCCCGGATTTGCGCAGGCCGGCCGGGGCCAGGTTCACGGTGATCCGGCCGAGCGGCACGGTGCGGCCGCTGTGGCGCAGGGCCGACAGAACGCGCTCCCGGCTCTCGCGCACTTCGGCGCCCGGCAGCCCGACCAGGTGGAAGCCGGGCATCCCCCGCGTGATGTCGATCTCGGCCGTGACCACCACCCCGTCGATGCCGTCGAGCACCCCGGTGGCGACCCGGGCCATTCTCCTGGCGGCCATGGCCCCTCCTTTCCGCGCACAGCGCGAGGGGCACCGTGCAAGCGGGAAGCCGAACCGCGGACAGTCCCGACGGGGCCGCCCGGACCGGATACTCGCGCAGGAAGATCAGGGAGAGGTGGCCGCGAGGCGACCGTCGGGGGGAAACCGTCCCCGCGCGGCGCCACCGCGCGACGTCCGGGGGCAAAGGGAAACGGGAGCCCCGCGAGGCTCCCGTCGATTCCGAATCAAACCGGCCGTCGGGCCGGCCCACCTGCTCTTACAGGTCGCAGGGGCGGACGGTCTTGCGACCGTTCTCGACCGCGCGCTTCTCGGCGGCCTTGATCAGCTCGCGGACCTTGCCGTCCAGGGCGGAGTAGAACTCGCCGGACACGTTGCACTCCTTGACGGATTCCTTGGTCTTGCTCTTGCTGATGATCATGTCAGCCATTGGGGTCCTCCCTAGCTAGGTGGTTCTGCCCACGTCCCCCGTCGCGGAACGACGACGGCCGGCGTCGGCGGAAGAATTGGAATTCCAGCGCCGGAATCAATCCGTAGATTCAACGTCCCGGAGAACCGGGCGTCCGGCAAGCTGCGACACAATCGCCTCGACAGCGGTCCCTGTCAAGAGTAGTTTTCCCGGGTGAATACGACCGGAAACCGGCTGTCGAGCCCTCTGCAGCCGGAAGGGAATACACACCGCAATCGGCTCACAGTGCCCGAAAACTAGCAGAAGGAGCATTTCATGGCCAGCGAAAAAGTGCTCGCCTATCTCGACGCCCATCGCCAGCAGCACGTCGATCAGCTGGCCGCGTTCCTCCGCATCCCGAGCATCAGTTCCGTGTCCGCGCACCAGCCGGACATCGCACGCGCCGCCGACTTCGTCGCCGCCGAGCTGCGGGAACTGGGTCTCGCGGTGGAGAAGATCGACAAGGGCGGACACCCCCTCGTCTACGCCGAGACCGAGCAGCGTCCCGACCGTCGCACCCTCCTTTTCTACGGACACTACGACGTGCAGCCGGTCGATCCCCTCGATCTGTGGGACACGCCGCCCTTCGAGCCGCGGGTCGAGAACGGCGTGATCTACGCGCGCGGGGCCTGCGACGACAAGGGGCAGGTCTACGCCCACTTCAAGGCCCTCGAGGCCTACGTGCGCGCAGGTGTCGAATTGCCGGTGAACCTCAAGTTCATCATCGAGGGCGAAGAGGAGTGCGGCGGCCACAGCATCTACGAGTACACCGAGGAGAATCCCGCCAAGCTGGCCTGCGACGCGGTGGTCATCTCCGACACGACCCTCTACAACGAGACGACACCCGGCATCTGCTACAGCCTGAAAGGGCTGGCGTACATGGAGATCCGGCTCGAGGGCCCGGCCATGGATCTCCATTCCGGCAGCTACGGCGGCACCGTGCAGAATCCGGCCAACGCCCTGGCCGAGATCGTCGCCCGGCTGAAGGATGCCGACGGTCGATGCCTGGTTCCCGGCTTCTACGACAAGGTGCTCGACCTCGATCGGGACGAGCGCGACGGCTTCGCCGCCCTCGGCTACACCGACGAGATCCTGCTCCAGGAGACGGGCGCCTGCGCCCCGTTCGGCGAGAAGGGCTACACCACGCTGGAGCGCATGTGGGGCCGACCGACGTGCGACGTGAACGGCCTGGCCAGCGGCTACGGCGGCGAGGGCGCCAAGACGATCATCCCGGCCAAGGCCCTCGCGAAGGTGTCCATGCGCCTGGTGCCGAACCAGGATCCCGCCGAGATCGCGGCGGCCTTCACCCGCTACGTCCACGACATCGCGCCGGCGGGGGTCAAGGTCGAGGTGATCGACCACCACGGCGCCAAGCCGGTGCTCGTCCCCCGCGATTCGGACATGGTCCAGGCCGGCATGCGGGCCCTGGAAATGGGCTTCGGCGCCAAGCCCGTCTTCATCCGCGAGGGCGGCTCGATCCCGATCGTGGGCACGTTCCAGGCCTGCCTGAAGGCCCCGGTGCTGCTGCTGGGCTACGGTCTGGCGACCGACAACATCCACTCGCCCAACGAGAAGTTCCACCTGGAGAACTTCTGGCGGGGCGCCCGCACCACGGCCGCCCTGTTCGCCGAAGCGGCGCGCTAGGGAGGCGACGGGCCCGTCTCGCGCCATTTGACATCCGGACGGGCCCGCACTAGTTTTTGGCGCTGAAGCTCGGCGTCCCCGTCGTCTAGTGGTTAGGACACCGCCCTTTCACGGCGGCAACACGGGTTCGATCCCCGTCGGGGATGCCAAATACGAAACGGCCGCTTCCTCCGGGAAGCGGCCGTTCTTCGTTCGCCGTTCCGCCGACGGATCACTCGACCGGGATCCACCACAGGTTCGGTTCGTTGGCGCCGAAGGAGCCGTACACGATGGTGCGGCCGTCGGGCGACCAGCGCGGCCAGTAGCCGCCGGTGTCGGTCACCATGCGGACCTTGCCTCCCGTCGCGGCGACCACACCGATCTCCATGGTGCCGTTCACCATGGCCTCGAAGGCGATCCGCGCCCCGTCCGGCGACCACGAGGGATGCCCTTCGTAGCCCGGCAGCGGCGTGATCCGGTGCATCTCGCCACTCTCGAGATGCAGGATGTGGAGCGCCACGCTGCCCGCGTCCAGGTTCGCCTCGAAGACGATCTCGGTGCCGTCCGGCGACCAGTCGGCCGACCGGTGGTACACGCCGTCGTCCGACTTGGTCAGGCGCTCGGCTTCGCCGCCGGCGACCGGGGAGGCCCAGAGGTCGGTGCCCAGGCGCCGCTCCCGGTTCGACTCGTAGACGATCCGGGTGCCGTCCGGCGACCAGGCCGGACTGCCGTCGTCGCCGTCACCCGAGGTCAGGGCGGTCGGGGCCGCCCCCGGGGTGGTGAGGTCGAGGATCCAGATGTGCTTGCGGCCGTCCCGGTCGGACTCGAAGACGATGGCGCCGCCGTCGGGCGCCCAGTAGGGCGAGCTGTCGAAGGCGGGGTCGCTCGTCAGGCGTTCGGCATCGCCCCCGGCCGCCGGCATCCGCCAGAGATCCCGGTTGCCGTCCACCTCGGCTTCGAACAGGATCCACTGCCCGTCCGGCGAGTAGATGGGATTCGCCTCGAAAACGTCGTCGTTGGTGGTCAGCTGCACGGCGTCCGGCAGACGTGGGGCGTCGGCCGCCACGGGCGCGTCGTCCCCGCTGCAGCCGGCCAGCGTTCCCGCCAGGAGCAGCAGTGCCGCCCCCCTCATCAGATGCATGTTCATGTCCCGGTTCTCCTGTCGTCGGGGTGTCCACCCCGGATCCAGCATCTTCCGGACCGGCCGGCCGGTCCCCGAGGGTGCCCGCCGGCGGTCATCGGCACGTGTGGCGAGAGTCGGTGAAGGCGGCGGGCTGGGGCCCGCCCTGGCTCACCGGACCAGGTTGACCGATCCCTTCGCGACCAGGCCGTCCACGCGCAGGACGTAGAGGTAGAGCCCAGACGAGGCGGCGCCGCCGGACTGGTCGGCTCCGTTCCACTGGACGGTGACCCGACCGTTGGCCACGTGGCCCCCGGCGATGGTCCGCACCAGGGCGCCACGGATGTCGTACACCCGCAGCTCGATGGACGAAGCCGCACCGACCGAACCCGGCACGGCCATCGCGATGGTCGTCAGGGGATTGCAGGGATTCGGGTAGGCGGTGGCCTGCTGCGCGGTCGGGCCGGCAGGCCGGTCCGACAGGAAGGAGACGAGCAGTTCCCGGAGCCCCGCGACCCGCTCAGGCAGGGCGAGGTCGTGGTTCTCGATGCTGTTGGTGGCGGTCGCCTCGGGGCCGCCGAACAGGTGGCGCAGATCCTCGGCGAGGATCTCCCGGGCGCGGTCGGCGTGGTCGGCGGTCGCGCCGTTGAGCACCGGGTCGAGGCCGCGGAGGGTCAGGTACTGCTTCCAGCGGGCGGGGTCGCTGTCCACGAACGCCCAGGTGAGCACGTGGCCCATCTCGTGGGTCGCGATGTAGGCCTGGGTCGAGACGGCGACGGGCCCGGTGCCCGGCGCGAGGTAGATCCCGTCCTGGCGGGCGAAGCTGCTGCCCACTTCGCTCGGCGTCAGGGGCAGCAGATAGACGTTCACGTCGACGAGGGCGTGGAAACCGCCCATGGCGCCGAGGGCTCCGTCGACCACGTCGAGGTCGAACGGCACGAGCTTGTCCGGATCACCCGCGAGCACGACGGTGCCGTTGCGGGTCACGATCTCCACTCCACCCGGCACGTCGCCGGATTTCATGGTGCCGAGGATCTCCCCGGGCCCGTAGATCGTGGCCCGGATCCCGTTGGCGTACGACCGCACCTCCACCGCTCCGGCGCCGGACGCCGCCACGAACAGCAGCGCCGCGACCAGGCCGGCCGCTCGCTTCATCGTGGTGGAGAATCCCCTGTGCGCCATGATCGTCCCTCTTGCGGTCGTTTCGGCCCGGTCCGGATACGATGCGCCCCGCCGCGCCTCCGCCTCCGTCTTTGCGAACAAACTCGCAGCATTTGTGCCTAAATATCAAAAATATCCGACAGGCACAGCCGTGCCGCGGAGGAATCCCTTCCTCAAACGGATGTTCCTACAGGGCAGGAAGTTGCGAGGTTGGACACCGCCCGGACACGGCACCTGGACCCGCACCGGTCGCCGCGTTGTTGGGCAAACACGCGCTCGCACCGGGCCAATGTGTGGATATTTCCCCGTTTTGCGGGAATTTTTCCTCACCTATCAAGATAGGGAAATGGACGGAAGTTGTCCAGTGCGGGACTCCGACGTGGCAACGGAGGCGAGGGGGATCAGGCCCCGGTCGGGCGCAGCCCGAAGCGGCTGTGCACCAGCGCTCCCAGCCCGAACACATAGGCGGCGATCTTGATGGTCATGCCCAGGACGACCACCAGGGAGGCCAGGGTCTCGGGACTGCCGATCAGGCCCAGCAGCGAACCCACGAAGCTCACGACGTGCAGGGCGGTCATGCCGACCACCACCACCAGCCAGGGAGCGTGGCAGCGCCCGCCGAGCCGGCGGCAGATGAGGTCGCCGAGCACGGCGCCCACCACGGCCACGGCCAGGACGGCCGCGATGGCCAGGACCACCGCGACGAGCAGGGCGAGCGGCAACCCGATGACCGTGATGATCAGGACCGCCATCAGGACGGCCACGACCACGTGGCCCCCGAGCGCCACCAGGACACCCAGGCCGAAGCTCGCGGACGGCGCCCCGGTGAGGGCTCCGACAACGACCTCGAAGCGGCGCCGCGGTGTCGCCACGACGGCTACGACCGCCAGCAGCAGCGTCAGCAGGAAGAGGCCCTGGCTGATGAGGAAGGTCAGGCCATCGTGGCGGAAGAGCCCCTGCCACCCTTCGCCGCGTCCGCGATTCAGGGGGTCGATGGCGACCACGTCGTCGACGGTGGCCCCGGGATCCTGGTCCAGGTAGCCCCCGGCCGTCACCACCGAGCCCGTGACTTCGGCCCCGTCATCGAGCAGCAGGTTGCCGAACACGGTGACCACCGCGCCATCGACCCGGCCGGCCACCTGCGCATTGCCGAAGATGACCACCACGTTGCCCCGGACGTCCTCCTTGGCGGAGATCTGCACGTCCTGCCACACCTTGACGATGTTGCCGTTGATGATGCGGCGCGCCGGCGGGGGCGGTTCGGGCCGGAAGCCCTTCCAGTCCCACCGCTTGGCGTGGTCGAAGCCCGTGGAATCGGGCAGGTCGTTCAGGATGACCTGGGTGAAGGCCTTGAGGCCCTGGCTGACCTGGTCGTCCAGATCTTCGGGCACGTTGAAGACGATGCCCTCGCCCTCCTCGTTGAGGAAGGAGATGCGGTTGTCCTTGATCTGCAGTTCCATGCGGGCCAACTGCTTGGCGACGCGGTCGATGGCTCCCGTCAGGTCGTCGACGCTCTGTTCGATCATCTCGCGCCGGGCCGGTGTGATCGCCAGGACGCCACCCTGACCGGTCAGGGAGTCCTTCAGCGCACTGATCATCTCGGAATAGATCCGGATCTCGGAGAGGAGGGAATCCCGCTCGGCGAGGCGGACTTCCGCCGGAGGCGCTGCGGGTGCCCGGGGAACGTCCTCGGTGCGGGAAACTTCGGCCACCGTCCCGGCCCTTGCCGACAGCACGAGGCCCTGGACCGACAGGCCCAGGGCCAGCAGGAAGATCAGGTCACGGCGACGCGGGATCAGGGAAATGCGGTTCCCGCTGGAACCGCCGACCGGTCCGGCGCCTGCCCCGCAATCCTGCGACATCGCTGTCAGCCTTCCGCCCTTCGCAACGCGACCACTCTGCGCCCCAACCCCTGGGCCCGGACCAGCAGTTCCGGCACCAGGCCCGCGGCGACCACGACGGGCCACCAGGCAGGGACCTCGAACGCCGCGGCCGCAACGACCGCGAGCAACGAAGCGGCGACGCCCACGAGGCGGGTCGCCGGCGAACGCACCACGGCCGGGAGGAAGTGCTCCTCCAGATAGACCGGGACCCGCTCGCGACGGAGCGGTTCCATGGCGCGGTAGGCAGCGTAAGGGACGGAAGCGAGGATTGCATCATCAAAATCGGCGGGCACCTCGCGCGCCGGCAGGCTGTCCAGCATGTGGAACAGGCCCTGCATGGCCGCGTGCTCGTCTGCGCAGCCCGGACAGTCCCTCAGGTGCAGAAAGATCCGGAGCGACGCCTTCTTCTCGAGGGTGCCGTCCAGGTATTCCTGAAGGCCGGTCCGGCAATCGTCGCACCCGCAGGGGGCGTCGTCGCGACCGGTGTCCAGTTCCTTGCCGTTCATCTCGGCTCCTTCTTCCCCACCGTCCGGCCCGTCGGGGGGCCATGGGATGTGACGGCGGTTCCGGAAATCGTTTGAGGGGGGAAGCGAGGCGGAACTTCCACTCCGCTTCACCCCCTTATGGGACAGGTGTCGTATCCCCCGACAATGACATGATCACCTGTCTGATCCCCGTCTACGCCCACTCCGGGGCTTTGTTGCACCGGTTCTCCGAAAATCCGAAAAAAAACCGGCCTCCTCAGATGTCGTAGGAGCGCACGGCCAGCAGCTGCTGGATCTGCTGCCGGGCCCGGTGGATCCGCGCCTTGACCGTGCCCAGGGGCAGCGACAGGGTCTCGGCGATCTCCTCGTAGCTCATCTGCTGGTCGTGGCGCAGCAGGGTGATGGCCTTGTAGTGCGGCGGCAGCGCGTCGATGACCTCCTCGAGGCGCTCGAGGGCTTCCTTGCGCTGGATCACGGTATCCGGCTCCGGCCCCGGCGACGGCAGCTGGAACTCGAATTCCTCGCCGTCCTGGCCCACGCCGGCATCGAGCGACATGAAGCGCAGGCGGTTGCGCCGCAGGTGATCGATGCAGTGGTTGGTGGCGATGCGGAAGAGCCAGCTGCTGAAGGCGTAGTTCTCGTCGAAGCGGTCCAGGAGGGAGAAGACCTTGATGAAGACCTCCTGCCCCAGGTCGCGGGCATCCTCGGCGTTGCGGGTCATCCGGTAGCAGAGGTTGTAGATGGGCCCCCGGTAGCGCCCGAGGATCTCGGCGAACGCGTCCTCTTCGCCCCGCTTGCAGCGGCGGATCGTCTTGAGATCCTGTTGGCGGTCGAACATGGGGCCTCCGCGGGGTGCGGACCGGGGTCGCCGGCCGGGCGACCGCCGCGGGTGTGCGGCGGCGTCGAGCGAGGAAGATAGGCCGCAGGGCCGCCCCGGGTCAACCCGCGGCGCCATCCTCGGCGGCCGGGGGCAGGTCGGGACAGCCGTCGTCGTCGGCCTGCCCGTCGTAGTCCTCGGCCTCGTCCGGACAGGCGTCGTCCGCATCGGGGATGCCGTCGAGGTCGTTGTCGTCCTCGGGGCAGCCGTCGTCGTCCTCGAATCCGTCCACGTCCTCGGCCTCGTCGGGACAGGCGTCGTCCTGGTCCTCGATCCCGTCGCCGTCCCGGTCGGCGAAGTCGTCCGGGCAGCCGTCGTCGTCGGCGCGGCCATCCACGTCCTCGGGTTCGTCGGGACAGAGATCGTCGCGGTCGGGAATGCCGTCGCGGTCGTTGTCGCGGTCGGGCACCCCGTCCTCGTCCTCGAAGCCGTCGTAGTCCTCGGGATCGTTCGGCGCCTCGTCGACAACGTCGGGCACGCCGTCCATGTCGTTGTCCGGATCGGGGCAGCCGTCGGCATCCTGGAAGCCGTCGATGTCCTCGGCTTCGTCCGGGCAGCGGTCGTCCCGGTCGCGGACCCCGTCGCCATCGCGATCGGCCCCGCCGAAGCCCCACTGACGGGAGAAGCCGACACTCATCACGTGGTCCGGGAAGGCGGGCCACCACGACGTCCCTTCGTCGTCGTCCGCGAGGCTGACCAGATAGTCCCCCTGCACGGCCCACCCCTCCACCACGCCCCAGCGGAGCCCCGCACCCAGGAGGCTCAGCTGTTCGGAGTCCCCGACCGTGTCGTTGCCGCGGAAGCGCGAGCGGGTGTACTCGACCCAGAGGCTGGTCGTGCCGGCGCGGAACTCGAGGGCGAGAGCCAGGTCGTCGGTGTCGTTGGCGCCCTCGCCTCCGGCCACGGCCGCCGGCTGGTAGCGGGGCGGCCAGGGCTGGAACGTGTCCTCGCCCCAGCCGAAGCCGGCCTCCTCGGCCCGGTTCCAGGTGCGCCCGTAGTTCAGGTGCAGGCGCATTTCGGGCAGGGTGGCGTGGGTCCAGAAGCTGAAGGTCAGCGCGGCGGCCACCCGCGGCGAGAAGACGCCCTCGGACAATCCGGCGCCGGCATCGCCCACCGGGAGGTTGCCGCCGCCGATGAGGGCCGCGTGGACCGATTCGCCCACCAGCCCCCTGCCGGCCACGACCTCGAAGCGGCCGTCGGCCAGCCCCGAACCCGACTCCGGGATCCACTCGCGGCCGCCGGACCAGGTCCGGTACGGCACCTCGCCCCAGACGTGGAGCCAGGGCAGCAGCCCCGCCTCGAGGCTGGCCGTCACGTCGCGCTGCGAGATGCGGTAGAGGAAATCGTCGAGGATGTAGACCGTGCTGCCGTTGTGGAACTGCAGGCCGAAGGTGAACAGCCCGTCGGGCGGCAGCTTGGCCGACGTGGCCCGCGTCAGCCGGACCGAATCCTGATGCGGCGACGGGTCGCGACCGGCCGGGCCCGCGATGGGCGGCGGCGGGACCACGTCGTCCTGGGCGGCCGCCGGCCCGATCCCGCCCAGCAGGAGGGTCACGGCCAGGGCCGCGAGGCATCCGGACTGCCGACGCGCGTTCCTCAAGATCCGGCGCCGTCCACGGGAGGCGCGTCCGGCCCGTCGGCGGGAGCGGCCGCCGCCGGATCCGCGGCGTCGTCCGCGGCCTGCCCGCGCCGGCTCTTCTTCAACTCGTCCATGTAGTTGAGCTGGATGTCCATGACCGCCCCGTCGAGGGTGCGCAGCAGGGCCTCGGGCGTGTCGGTGCGGCACTTGGCCTTGAGCATCTCCAGGACGTCGATCGTCGCACGCGCCTGGTCGAGGTCGACGGCGGTCTCGCCGGTCGCGGGATTCTGGATCTTCCCCAGTTGCTGCATGGCGGCCGCCTGCAGGCTGAAAACCAGGCCGGCCAGCACGTGGTCGTGCCTGCTCAGTTCGCCTTGGCTCATGATGCCTCCTCGGCTGGAACGGGCCGGGTGAGGGCACCCAGCCCATGGTCGAATTCGTCGCGGATCGAGCCCATGACCCGCTCGATCAGGTCTTCAAGGGTGACGAGGCCCCGCGGGTTCCCGGCGGCGTCGACCACCACGGCCACCTGGCGGCCGCGGGCGCGCATGTCCTCGAAAAGTTCGTACGGCGACATGCGTTCGTCCACCAGCAAAAACGTGCGCCACAGCTTCCGCGGCACCGGCCGCTCGTGCTCGTCCCGGGACAGGAAGATCAGGTCGCGGACCAGGACGTAGGCCTGCAGGTCGCGGCCGTCCTCGCGCGAGATGGGCAGCCGGCTGAAGCCCGAGCGTGCCGCGACACGGAGGCACTCGGCCACCGTCGCGTCGGGCCCCACGTGGACCACCGCGTCCAGGGGGCGCAGGATGCCGGTGAGGGGATGGCCGGCCAGTTCGAGGAAGCGGTCGAGGGTCTCGGCGAACCGGCGGTCATCGGTGCCCGGCGTCGGGTTGGCGAGCAGGAGCGCGGCCAGATCGCGGCGGTCCATGCCCTGGATGCGGGCGTCGTCCTCGGGCAGGATGCGCCGCCACAGGGCGGTGTAGCCGCGCAGCAGCCACCGCACCGGCGTCAGCAGAACCATGGCCACGGCGACGATGCCGGCCGAGCGGACGGCCAGGCGTTCGGGGAATTCGCGGTAGAGGACCTTGGGCACGATCTCGCCCAGCAGGATGATCACCACCGAACTGACGATGAGACTGAGCCACTCCCCATGCTCGCCGAAGCGCGCGGTGAGGGCCGCGGTGACGACCGCGGTGAAGAGGACGTTGAAGAGGTTCGTGCCGATCAGGCAGGTGAGGATCGGGTCCTCGATGTTGCGGAGCTGGGACAGGAGGCGCGCGATGGAGCGGCCGTCCGGATCGGGCGCGCGACGCAGCCGGATGCGGCTGACGCTCATGTAGCCGGTTTCGGCGCCGGAAAAGAACGCCGTCGCCGCGAGGCTCACGCCCAGGACGAGGATCAGCTGGAGCGTGCTCACGACTCGCCGCCCCCTTCGCCGGCCCGCTCGGCGGCGAGCAGCGTAACTTTCACGCGGTCGACCCGGTGCCCGGTCATCTCGAGCACCGTCAGGCGCGCCTCCGGGAGCGTGACCCGGTCGCCCGGCGCGAGCACCCGCCCGAGGGTCGTCATCATGTAGCCGGCCACCGTGACGTAATCGCGGCTCGGGGGCAGGCGCAGGTCGCAGGCCTCCTCGAGTTCGCGCAGATCGGTGCGGCCGCCGATGACCCAGCGCCCGCCTCCGAGGGGCACGACCTCCTCGCCGCGGCCGGCGGTGTCGGCCACCGGACCGAGCAGCGCCTGCAGGCAGTCGGCCATGGTCACGATGCCCGTGTAGTCGCCGTGCTCATCGACGACGGCGGCCAGGTGGGTGCCCCCCGCGCGCATCTCGTCCAGGAGCGCGGCGACGTCCTTGCTCTCCGGCACGTACAGCGGCTCGCGCAGGGGCCCGAGCAGCGGCTGCTCCGGCACCGGGTCATGGGCCAGCAGGTCCTTGAGGTGGAACAGACCGCGCGGGCGGTCGTCGTCCGGGCCCGTGACCAGGTAGCGGTTGAAGCCGGCGCGCCGGGCGGTGGCCAGGATCTGGCGCAGGGACATGTCCTGCCGCAGGACGACCACCTGCGTGCGGGGCGTCATGATCGCCGCCACCTCGAGGTCCTCGAGCAGCAGCAGGCGCGCGAGACTGCGGCCCTCGGTCTCGGTCAGGGTGCCTTCGGCGACGGCCATGTCGCAGGCCGTCTGCAGCTCGGCCATGGACAGGGGCACCGACCCGGTCTGGTCCAGGGGCAGGGCGCGGACGAGGCCCGAGGTCAAGGCGCCGATGACGCGCACCAGGGGGCCGGTGACCAGGAGCCAGATCGTCAGCGGCGGCTGCCCGAGCACGGCGGCGCGTTCACGGAAGCGCAGGGCCAGCATCTTCGGGGTGATCTCGCCGAAGAGGAGCAGGGCCACCGTGACGACGGGCACCGCGATGACGACTCCGTTGGCGCCGAACCACGCCAGGGCCAGGCTCGTCGCCACGACGCTCGAGGCGATGTTCACCAGCAGGTTGCCGATCAGCAGGGCCGAAAGCAGATCGTGGGACCGGCGGAGCAGCTCGGCCACCTTGCGGCCGGCGCCGCCTCCCTGCCGCCCGAGGCGGGCCAGATCGGCCGGCCCGAGGGAAAAGAACGCCGTCTCGGTGCCTGAGAAGGCGGCCGAGAGGGCGAGCAGGATGATCAGCAGGACGAGTTCCATGGCCGGGGCCCTCCGCGGGCGCGGCGGCGCCCCATGCCCGCGGGACCGATCCCGCGGCGCGGCGGGATCGTAACGTCTGTCCGGCCCGGCGGCAAGGAGCGCCTCGCGAATCCGGCGCCGCCGGACCGGCCCCGCCGGACTTGCCCCCGCCGGGCCGGAAAACCATTTTCCCCCATCGGCTTTGTGGGTATGATGCCCCTCCGGCCTCCGCCCGATCCCCGCGCCCTGCGGCGCCCGAGGAAAGGTCCCATGCGCGAGATCCTCGTCATTCGCTTCGGCGCCCTGGGCGACCTGTGCGTGCTCGGCTGGGCCCTGGCCCGCCTGGCCGACCGCTCGGGCCCCGGCCGCGACCGCGTCACGCTCGTGACGAAGGCCGGCTTCGCGCCGCTCATGGCGCGCATGCGGGGCGTGGACGAGGTGCTGGTCCTGCCGGAAGACGAATCCGGCGGACTGCGCGAACTCGCCGACCGGATCGGGTCCCGCCGCTGGGATCTCGTGATCGACGCCCACAACATCCTGCGGTCGCACCTGCTGCTCGGCCTGCTGGGCCGACGGCCCGACGCGCGCCTGGCGAAGGACACCGCAGCCCGCCTGGCCTTCATGACCTTCGGCCGGCCCTCGCCCCGCCTCGACCTGCGCATGCTCGACCGCTTCGATGAGGCCCTGGATGCGGTGGTGCCGGTCGGGACGGTCGGCGACCCGACCCGGCCGCCGTGCGAGCCGGACACCCCCACCCCGCGGGATGCCGGGCTGCTGGGGCTTGCCCCGGGCGCTCGCTGGGACACCAAGCGCTGGCCCGAGGCCGGCTTTGCCGAGGTCCTGGCGGCCCACCGTCGAGAGGGCGGCCGCGTGCGCATATTCCTCGGCCCGCGCGAGGAGACCTGGTACGAGGGCAGCACGCTGGCCCGGGCCGCCGGCGGCGACACCGGCGTGGAAATCGTGCGCGACGCCGACCTGCCCGGCGTCGCGGCGGGTCTCGCCGGCGTGGGCGCCCTGGTGACCAACGACAGCGGCCTGCTGCACGTCGCCGAGGCGGTGGGCACCCCGGTCGTGGCGTTGTTCGGCCCCACGGTCAGGGAGTTCGGCTACTTCCCGCTGCTGCCGACGAGCCGGGTCCTGCAGAGCGACCTGGCGTGCCGCCCCTGTTCCCGCAACGGCAAACGGGCCTGCCACCGGGGCGATCTGGCCTGCCTGGTCGGCATCGCGCCCGGGGCCGTGTCCGCGGCGGCGGCGGCGGTGCTGCGGGGGGAGGTGCCGGCATGAACCGAGCACCGGGATTCCCCCTGCGCCTGTACCGGTCGCTGAGCCCGGCGCTGATCCGCGCGGCCGAACTCGCGGCGCCCTGGATGCCCAAGCTGGCCGCCGGAGTGGCCGGACGCCGGGGCCTCATGGAGCGTCTGCTGGCGGCGGCCCCGGCGGTGCGTGGCGGCGTCTGGTTCCACGTGACCTCGGTCGGGGAGTACGAGCAGGCGCGACCGGTGATCGCGGCCATCCGGGCGCGGCACCCCGCACTGCCCGTCGCGGTGACCCACTTCTCGCCGTCGGGCTACGAGTTCGCCCGACGGCGCCCGTGCGCCGACCTGCACGACTACCTGCCGTTCGACGACGCCGGCGACATGAAGCGGCTGGTCGCCGCGTGGCGGCCCCGGCTCCTCGTCTTCGTGAAGTTCGACTGCTGGCCGAACCAGGTGCTCGCCGCGGATGCCGCCGGGGTGCCGGTGGTGCTGCTCGCGGGCAGCCTGCAGCCCGGCAGCGCCCGCCTGCGGCCTGCGGCCCGCCCCCTCTTCCGCGACATGTTCGACCGTTTCGCCCACATCGGGGTGTGCACCGAGGAGGACCGCCGCCGTTTCGTCGCCGATCTCGGCACCGGCGCGCCCGTCACGGTGACCGGCGACACGCGGGTCGAGCAGGTGATCCTGCGCTACGAAGCGAGCGAGGATGGCGCCACCTGCGCGCGCCTGCGGCAGTGGGGCGGACGTCTGCTCGTCCTGGGCAGCACCTGGCCGCCGGACGAGAACCTCTGGCTGCCCGGGCTCGGCCGACTGCTCGCCGATTTTCCGGACCTGCGCGTGGTGCTCACTCCCCACGAACCCCTGCCCGAGCGCCTGCAGGCCCTGGCGACCGCCCTCGACGGGGCCGCGATCCCCCACGTGCGCCTTTCGGCCCTCATGGAGGGTGGCGACGTTTCGCCCGCCGACCCCACGCGGGTCGCGCTCGTCGATTCGATCGGGGTGCTGGCGGAAATCTACCGGGCGGGCCATCTTGCCTACGTGGGCGGCAGCTTCACGACCGGGGTCCACAACACCATGGAACCGGCGGTGGCCCGCATGCCCGTGCTCTTCGGCCCGCGCATCGGCAATGCCGAGGAGGCGGGCGAACTCGTCCGGCGCGGCGCCGGCTTCGTGCTCGAGACGCCCGCGGCGGCCGACGCCCGGGCCCGGGAACTGCTCGGCACGGCCGGGGAACTGGAACGCCGCGGCGAACTGGCCCGTCGGGTCGTGCTCGACCAGCGCGGCGCCACGGCCCGCAGCCTCGCGGCCATCGCCCCCTACCTCGGCGCGCCCGCGTGAACCCGTCCCCAGGAGGACCGCCTTGAGACCCGACCAGGCCAACGCCACCACCCTCGACTCGTCGCTGCCCCTGGCCCGCGAGGGCGCGCGCTGGCGCATGCCCTACCTCGAGCGGCCGCGCTACATCCAGATGGAGACGGTCACCAAGTGCAATGCCAAGTGCCCGTTCTGCCCCCAGAACGAGATCGTGCGTGATCCGGCCCGCATGCCCGAGGCGACCTGGAAGAAGATCGTCGACGACACGCGGGGCTGGGGCATCACCTACCGGCCCTTCCTGACCAACGAGCCCTTCGTCGACAAGCGGCAGCCCGAGATCGTGCGCTACATCAAGGAGAACGACCCCACGGCCCGGGTCGAGTTCAACACCAACGGCGAACTGATGACCGAGAAGCTGGCGATCGAACTGCTCGAGGCCGGCGTGGACATCATGCGCTTCAGCATCGACGGCTTCAGCCCCGAGACCTACGAGCCCTCACGGGTGGGGATCAGGTACGGGACGGTGCTCGAGCGCACGGTGCGCTTCCTCGAACTGTGGGACGAGGGCGGCTACCGGGACAAGGTCTTCACGGAACTGCGCATGATCGAGGTGCCGGAGAACCGCCACGAGATTGCGGCCTACCGCGACTTCTGGGGGCCGAAGTGCACCGAGGTGCTCGTCACCCAGATGTACCAGTGGCCCTGGACCGGGCAGAAGCCCGAGGACGTGGTGCTCAAGCCCTGCCTGAAGGTGCTGGACGAGATGTTCTTCTACACCGACGGCAACGCGACCATCTGCTGCTGGGACGTGCACGAGAAGGCCGTCATCGGCAACGTGAACGAATCCTCGGTGACGGAGATCTGGGAGGGCTATGCGGCCCAGTGCCTGCGGGGCATCCTGGACGACGGGCGGCGCGACCTGATCCATCTCTGCAGTCGCTGCAACGCCTACGAAGGCTACGACTTCTCGCGGTTCGAGGTCGACGGCGGCGCTCAGCGGTAGGGAATCGGGTCGGCGACGCCGGCCGCGGCGAACCCGCGCAAGCGCAGGCGACAGCTCTCGCACGCACCGCACGCGCGGTCGGACTCCGTGTAACACGACCACGTCAGGTGCAGCGGGGCCCCGAGTTCGAGGCCCCGCCTGACGATGGCCCCCTTGTCCAGGGCGATCAGCGGGGTGCGGATGGCGATGCGGGTGGCGGGCTTCGTGCCCGCGTCGATGGCGGCGGTGAAGGCGTCGTAGAATTCCCGTCGGCAGTCCGGGTAGCCGCTGCTGTCCTCTTCCACCGCCCCGATGTAGAGCGCCCCGGCACCGATGACCTCGGCCCAACTCGCGCCGACGCACAGGATGTGCGCGTTGCGGAAGGGCACGTAGGTCGAGGGGATGCCCCCGCTGCCGTCGGGCAGTCCGGTCTCCACGGGAAGCGCCGCGTCGACCAGGGACGAGCCGCCGATCTCGCGCAGGTAGGAGATGTCGGCCACGAGCCGCCGCGCGAGGCCGTAGTGGTCGGCCAGGGCATGGAACGCCTGCAACTCGCGCGCCTCGGTGCGCTGGCCGTAGTTGATGTGCAGCGCGGCGACTTCGTGGTCGCGCACGGCCTCGGCGAGGCAGACGGCCGAGTCGAGGCCGCCGCTGACCAGGGCGATCACCAGGGGACGCGCGGCCGCCATCACACGCCCCTCGCGACGTCGGGCCAGACGGCCTTGTGGAGCTGGATCTGGAAGTCGGCGTCGAGGCCGTCGGCCAGGATCCAGCCCGCCAGTTCGCGCGCCGCCAGGGCACCGTGGGCCGGCGAGAAGCAGACGCGGGCTGCCGGCGGGATGCGTTCGCCGGCCCGGACGATGTCGCGCCCCCACTCGTAGTCGGCGCGGTCGGCGCAGACGATCTTCACGTCGTCGGCCGCGCCGAGGCCCTTGAGCCCGTCCCAGTCGATGCGATCGGCCGGGATCGCGCTGGCCGGCGCCTTGAGGTCGACGATGCGGTGCACGCCGGCGGGAACTTCGGCGAGGGCGAGCATGTTGGGCGGGCCCAGGGTGCCGCTGGTCTCGAGCAGCACGGTGCGGCCGTCGTCGAGCAGGACCTCGCAGAGCGGCACGAGATCGCGCTGCAGGAGGGGCTCGCCGCCGGTCACCAGCACGGTGCGAAAGCCGTGGTCGCGGACCGCCGCCGCGACGTCGCCCACGGTGAGCGACTCCCCGCCGCTGAAGCTGTGGGCCGAGTCGCACCAGGCGCAGCGCACGTGGCAGCCCGTCAGGCGCACCAGCGTGCAGGGGCGGCCACTGAAGCGTGACTCGCCGCAGATGGCCGGATATATTTCATTGATCAGGAGCATGGCCTGCCGATCATCGGTGGTCGCGCCTCGTGGGGCGCCACAGACTGGAGTGACGAGTTGCGTAAGATAATCCATCGTTCGGGGCGGCACAACAGGCCCGCCCGAGGGCGCTCCACGGTTCTCGCGGCCGCGGTCGCGATCCCGCTCATTCTCGCCGGCTGCGATCAGGGCGGCCGCGACGAGGCCGCCGGTGGTCGTGCCGGGGCGTCCGGCGCCGGTCCCGCCGCCTGCGGCGTCACCGTCGACGGGAGCGCCTGGACCGGCTTCGTGCCCCTCGCCGACAGCATGGCCGCCGGACACGGCGTGCCGCGGGCCGAGCTCGAAACCTGGGCCGCCCTTCCCGCGGTGGCCGCCTGGCGCCGCGTGCAGACCCCCAACTCCCCCACCGCGGGGAACGTGGCGAACTGGCTCGAAGCGGCGTGGTGGGACGAACTCGGCCGCACCGACGCGCACAAGGCCAACGCCAACCGGTCCGAGTTCCGCCGGACCTATCGCTACAGCCAGGAGCAGCGGCAGCGTATCGACGGCCTGCTCGCCGAATTCACCGCCGGCGATGCCGCCTGCCGCATCCATGACCTCGCCGCCTCGTGGGTGGCACCCGAACGGATGCCTGCCGGCTGGCGCCTCGTCTTCCTGCCGAATCGGCCGGAGGTCCGCGTCGAGGAATCCGAGATCTTCGTGGACACGGGTCTGCTCGCGGCCAGCGGCATCGACCAGACGGTGCGGCATGTGGCCGCCCTGCTCTACCGCAACCGCGAGGCCCTGCCCGGAGAGAATCCGCTCCAGATGTCCGGCGCCGATGCCGTTGCCGAGAGCTTCCGGATCATCATGAACGAAGGCGTCGCCAGCCACATCGAACAGACCGAAGGCATCCACTTCTCACCCGACCATCCGACGCTCGGTTCGGTGCGCATCATTCCCGAGGACTTCTTCGTGAAGGCCCGCGACACCATCGAGTCGTTCCCGACGGCCCTCGGGCCCCTGCTCGGCGACCGGACCCAGATGGTCGCGCGGGGCGAGAGTTTCGCCCGCCGCCTGGCCGGCGGCAACGCCTTCACCGGCACCGGGCTCGCCATGGCCGCGGTGATCAGCCACCATGCCGGCGAGGACGAACTCCGCCGGGTGCACCGTTCGCCGGCCGCATTCCTGGCGGCGTTCCAGGCCGCGGCGTCCCGCAATCCCGTCCCGCCGCCGACGGCCGGCGCACCGGGCGTCGACCTCGTCGAGACGGTGCCGCCGCTGGCGCCGGAGATCTACGAGCCCCTCCAGGCCCTGCTGGCCGAGAAATTCCCGGCGCCCTGACCGCGCCGGAACCGCCCGTGACGAAGGGAGGCGGGCCCCACCGGGGGCCCGCCTCAGCCATATCCGACAGCCGGCATACCGCTATTCGTAGCGGGTGAAGACCGGCTCGATGTCGACCGGGATCCCCTCGAGCTTCTCCAGGGCCTGGGCCAGGACCGGCGCCATGCCCCCGTAGCGTGCGATGAAGGCCTGGGACGCCGCGTAGTCGCCTTCCGCCTGGATGATGCAGATGTCCCGCACCAGATCGGCGATCGCGCGTTCGAAGACCGGCACGTCGATGCGGAAGGTGCCGGTGGCCGCGTCGTGCCCGATGGCCTTCTTCTCCACGAGGTAGTTGAACTGGATGGCGTTGGCCTGGCCGTGGGCCTCGGCGATGCCGAAGCGCACCGAGCGGAACAGCCCGGCCAGGTAGGTGGCCGCCTGCTCGGCCAGGATGTTCCCGGAGAAGTAGCCCCGGCCGGCGCGGGTGAGCACGAAGATGTCCCACTCGCCCATGGCGTCGGCCTTGGCCTCCTCCATGGTCGAGTAGGTGTCCTTCAGTTCGAGGCGAACCTCGGTCTCGCGGCCGCCGACGGTGATCTTGCCGGGGCCGAGGCCGTGGCTCATCTCGTGCCACAGCGTGTGCAGGAAGAACGACTCCGCGGTGAGGTTGCCGACCTGGTCGGCCGCCACGAGCTTCTCGGCGATGGGCACCAGGATCTGGTCGAACTTGGCCTTCATGACGTTGCGCAGCAGCACCTTCTTGCTGCCCTTGGCCTCGCGGACGCGCTCGTCGTTGGGCAGGTTGAAGGCGATGGTCTGGATGCCGGCGCGCGTGTCGCCGCCGGAGTAGACCTCGTCGACGACCCGGATCGGCGAGTCGCTGCCCCGGTCGAGGTTCTTGTGCTCGTCGGGGATCGGCAACTGGCGCTCGAGCCACGGCAGCTCGTCCTTGAACGCGGCCAGGCGTTCGCTCTCGACCGGATCGGTCACGGTGACGAACGACTCGAAGGACGCCTTGTAGCCGAAGAGGCCGTCCTCGTAGGTCTCGTAGGGGCCGATCGTGATCTCGACGGCGCTGTCGAGATCCATCCAGAGCATGTCCGACGCATAGTAGTCGTCGCTGAGGAAGGCGTCGGCCCGGCTGCGGAGGAACGCCTGCAGGCTCGCGTTGTCCGTCAGGTCGGCCGCTTCGCGCAACAGATCGGCCGCGGCGGCCAGCTCGCTGGCGAAGAATTCCGAGTAGGGAATCGCCTGCAAACGGCCGTCGACCCGCCGGACCATGGTGAACAGATCGTCCAGCCCGTTCCCGCCGGCGCCGATCGCGTCCTTCTCCGCTGCGGTCAGGTCGCGCGGGTAGAAGTTGGCGCCTTCCGGATGGGTCCAACTCCCGACGAACGGCTCGGAGTGGAAGCGGCGATCCCAGGGTCCGACGTTGATGCGGAAGTAGCGCTCGACCTCGGCCCGCTCGGCCGCGGGCAACGTCGCGATGCGCGCGGCGATCTCCGCGCGGCAGGGTGTCGCCTGGCGGGCGAAGATGTCGTTCATGATGCGGCTGGCGGCGACGAGCTTGTCGAGCACCTGCACGTCGACAGCCGAGAGGTGCGAGATGTCCGGCGAGAGTTCGGTGGGCACGTAGCCCGCGAGGCGCGTCGACAACTCCGGACTGATCGCCAGATCGCCCTCGGCGACCCAGGCGCAATCCTCGGCGGGGGTGTTCTCACTCATCCGGGCTCCTTCTTGCGAGCCGCAGCCCGCCGCGAGCGCGGCGACGAGCAGCAGGGACCAGGCGATGCGGGACATCTGGGGCTCCTTGGGCTGGAGGGGGGCGGGGTTCCGGGCGCCACTCTAGCAGAGTCGGGAACGAAAAAAAACCGCGACCCGGGGGTCACGGCGGCGGCGCGCAGAGTCGGCATGAAGTGCGTGGCGGGAGCGACGAGACTCGAACTCGCGACCTCCGGCTTGACAGGCCGGCGTTCTAACCAAACTGAACTACGCCCCCGCCGGGACTTTAGCGAAGCCGCAATATAGCGACACCCCGTGGCGCTGTCAAATTTTGTTTTCCGGGCCGGTGGCGTCCGTCAGGGGTCCCGGAACAGGTCCTCGGGAGCGATGTCCGCGAGGTGTCCAACCCGCCATCCCGCAGGCAGATACGACCGCAGCGAGGCCGGCAGGGACGGGTGTCCGAGAGCCAGCGCCACGCCTTCCCTGGCGAGTCCCGGATCCGGCCTTCCGGACGGGTCGAGGGGCCGGTGCGAGCACACCAGCAGACGGGTCGCGGCGCCGGCGGGCGCGGTCGCGTCCCCCCACATCCGGACCCTGCGGAACCGGGCGGTCAGCAGGTCGCCCAGGAGTTCCCGCGTCGTGCCGCGATCACCCCCGGCCACCTGCCAGCGGTCGCCGACCGTGGCGTCCCACCACAGCAGGTCGGCACCCCGATCTCCGAACCCGGCGCCCGATGTCCGCCAGGCCCGCTCGCGGACCCGGGCCCAGGCAGGAGCTTCCGGCAGTGCTGCCGAGCGGCCGGACGGCGCCACTCGCCGCGTCGCGGGCGGTGCCGTTTCCCCGGCCACGGGCCAGGCGGCGAGGGGCAGACCCCGGACCAGGAACCGGTCGCATCCGGCATCCGCCAGGGCTTCGAACCAGGTCAGGGGCAGCACGGTCGGTTCCAGCAGGCCGCGGGGCGCGCCCGGGACCACGACGCCCTGCGCGGCCAGCGCCGGACGCAAAGCCCCCATGGTCACGTCGTCGGCGAACAGCAGCGGCCGGGCGCCGCCGGCGCCGAGCCGCGCCCGGGCCTCGGCGAGATGCCCCCCGTCGAGGGTCGCCGGCAGGCCGGTCTCGCCCACGCCCACGTGACCCACCATCACCGCGTCGGCCCCGGCGTTCAGGCCGGCTTCGAACGGTGCGGCGAGAGCGCCCGCCCCCGCCGCCGCCGTCGTTTCGTGGGTGTCTGCTTCGCTGCCCCCGTGGCCGGGCCAGTGCTTGAGGCAGACCCGGACCCCGCCGTCCACGAGGCCGGTCACGGCCGCGACCACCTGCCGCGCCACCCGGCCGGGATCGTCGCCGAAGGCGCGGCTGCCGATGACCGGATTCCGGGGCGCGACCAGGACGTCGGCCACGGGCGCGAGCACGCGGTCGACGCCCACCGCCGCCAGGCGACGGGCGGTTTCGGCGTGCACGTCGGCCGTCAGGGCGGCGTCGTCGAGGACACCCAGGGTCCAGGCCGCAGGCGGCCGCCCCACCGCCGCGGCCAACTGCGACACCGGTCCCCCTTCGTGGTCCGCCATGATCTCCAGCCCGGGACAGAGCTCATGCAGATCCTGACACAATTTCGACAACTGACTATATTCAATACAATTACGGGAGAACAGGATCACCCCAGCCGGCCTGTGCAAGGCCAGCCAGGCGCGCTCCTCCGCGCTCGGCACCGGCCCGCCGAGACCCACGACGAGGCGCCGTGCGAGATCGGCCGCGCTCACGGCGCGCCCCCCGCACCGGCCGCCATGAGACGGGCTCCCGGATAGTAGTGGGCGAGGATCTCGGCGAATGTCTGGCCCCGGGCGGCGCGCGCGAGGGCTCCGGTCTGGCACAAGCCGATGCCGTGGCCGTACCCGCGACCGCGGGTGGCGACGCGCGTCAGGCGCGTGCCGTCGCGCTCCAGCTCCAGGTCGAACAGCGCGCTCCGCATGATGAACGGGTGCCCGCTCACCGGGCGCAGCACCCAGCGCGTCCGGTCGCCGCGCACCGTGTACACGCCCGCGTCGGTGCTGATCTCCAGGGCGGCCACGCGCCCGCTCGTGGTGCGGTCGGTGATCTCCAGATTCCAGACGCGGCCGGGACGGCGGGCGTTGCTCGCGCCGCTGCGCGGCGTGAAGACCGGACCGGCCCACGCCTGCCGCTGGGGGCTCTCCGCGAGCCAGTCCAGGTACTCGGGCAGGGTCTCGGCGACGATGTCCTCGAGCTGGCCGATGGTCCAGGTCTCGCGCCAGTGGAAGTGCGCGGACTCGGCGCAGTAGGCGGCGCTCCCGTCGTCGGGCACATCGTTGGCCACGGCGAGGTAGGGCCGTCCCCCGCGGGCCCACACCTCCTCGATCGCGCTCGAGACACCCCCGCAGCATGCCGAGTAGTAGGCCTCGATCTCCTCGTCTGCGTGCCGGAGAACCAGGCCGGCCGTGGAGTCGACCGCCTCGTTGCAGCGCGGGTCCTCGCCGTCGGCACCCTTGTAGACCTGGTCCATGACGCTGGCGAAGAGATCGAAGCCGCGCTCGCGCCGGGCGCCCAGGTGGGAGACGGTGTAGGTCCGGGCCGCGATGGCCTGGGCCTGGAGGGCCGCCATCTTCTCGGGTCCGTGGCGCCCGATCTCCCAGGGCACGACCCCCTTCAGGTACGACTCCAGATCGACCGCGTTGACCAGCGTGAGGCCGCCGCCCCGCGGCGACCCGAAAACCTGCAGCTCGCCCCGGTACTCGTGCTCGCCATGGTGGACCCGGGTCGACACGTCGTTCGGCCGGAGCACGATGTTCTCCGCCCGACCCGATCCGGACGGCGTGCGCCAGCGGACCACGGCACCGTCGCGGCCGAGGGTGACCTTCTCGCCGCCACCCAGATCGGCCAGCAGACGGCCGTCGGCGGCGTCGAGCAGCCGCGCCGGCCCCAGGCCGGAGACCACGAGTTCGTCGGCGTTCTCGACCAGGCCCACCCCCAGCAGGGCCGGGACGCCCGGCTCGGGGCGGGTCTCCGGCGGGATGCGGGGGCCGGTGGCGACGGGCGGCACGCGTTTGGGGCCGGCGCAGCCGGACAGCGCGCCGAGCAGGCCGCACGCGACGAGCACGGGCGCCAGTCCGCGGCGCGGCCATGCCGAGATCCTTCTCATGGCACTTCTCCTGGCTCTCCTCAGGATGAAAAAGACGGGACCCCAGCTTTATCAGGCAGCCCGGATCCCGTCAAGTCGGGCCCGCCGCACGGGCCGCGGATTCCCGGGTCGGATCAGCGCATGACGACCAGGCGCTGGATGTCGCTGACGATCCTGCCCCCGGGAGCATCGAGCTCGACGCGGTACAGGTACGTGCCGTTGCCCAACTCGTCGCCCTCGCCGTCGCGGCCGTCCCAGGGCACGACGCTGCGGCTGCCGCCGTGGGAGAAGGGCAGGCGGGCCACGGTCCGCCCCGCCACCGAGAAGATCCGGATCATGCCCGACCCCGCCGGCGCGTCGCTGTCGAACACGAAGCGCGTCTCGCCGTGCATGGGGTTGGGGAAGTTGTAGACCTGGCTGATGCCGTCGATGGCGCCGGCCTTGGCGCCGGTCTGCACCGTGAACTCGGTCGGGTAGCCGTCGAGGGTGAGCACCACCGCGTGGCGCTGGTCCGGGTCGGTCGTGTTGGCCACGGCCGTGAACGACACGTCGAGCTCGCGCCCCTTGGCGGCGAAGTCGAAACTGATGTCCGACAGCACCAGCGTCTCGCTGGTGAGGGTCGCGACCATGGCCCCGTCGAGCTGGGCGGCGCTGGTGATCTCGGCCACCATCGCCACGGGCTCGCCGGCCTGGAAGACCCAGGTGTCCGGATCGACGGCCTCGCCCTCCACCAGGAAGGCCGCGGTCTGGGCCACGTTCAGCACCAGTTCGTAGTGGCGGTCGCCGGCGAGATGCCCGGCGGTGTCGTACACCCGCACCGTCAGGCTGTGGTCGAAGGGCCGCACGGGCAGCGAGAGGTCGTAGTTCACCACACCCCACGTGGTCGCGCCCACCGGCCGCGATTCGACGGCGACCTGCGAAGTGAGGTCGGCGCCCGTCGAATCGATGACCTCCAGGCGGTCGATGCCCGCCTCGTCCCGGGCTTCGACCGTGACCTGGCGCAGGTTCGTGGCGTCCAGGGCCACGAGGTCGACCTCGCCCGAGATCTCCTGGTCGCCCTCGCCGAGCAGGGTCGCCGTGACCCGGGGCGCGCCGGCGTCGAGGGTCATCAGGGGGTCGCCCAGCAGCACGTACTGGGTGATGGCCTCGCGGTACGGGTAGGAGTTGGGGTACTGGGCCTTGAGGTCGGCCTCGGCGGCCCAGAAGACTTCGCCCGTGAGCCACCGGTTGCGCGGATTGGCGATGGCGCTGCCGCCGCCCACGTCGCCCGGCACGGGCGGGTTCGCCACGAACCGGTCGAAGATGTAGGTGCTGATGACCGAGTTGGCGGTGATGAACTCGAAACCCGAACTGGCGTACGCCGCGCTGGCCCCCCGCCCCGAGCGCAGCAGCATCTTCTCGGCCAGGCTGGGCTCGTTGGCGGCCACTTCGGTGCGGAAGGCGTTCTGGGCCCAGTCGGCGATGTGGCAGCCGAGCCCCATGAAGAGCCAGGGCCGGTTGGTGTTGCTGAGGCGGTCGATGTCCTGGCGTCCCGGGGTCTCGCGGCGATCCTCGAACCAAACCTCCGACGCCAGCAGGTAGGGATTGGCGTGCCCCTGGAAGTGGGCGATCAGGCCGCCCTGGTTCAGCACCGAGATCAGCGGATCGACCGCGGTGGCCGCGCACTGGCTGCGGGCCGTGGTCAGGGAGCGCGGAGCCGGGTCGGGCAGGGTGTAGGGCGGGAACACCGCGTCCATGTAGGGCTTCAGCGTGATGACGACCGAATCGAGCGGCACGGCCGACATGCCGGCCCAGGCCGCGGCGATCTCGCGCTCGTTGCGGGCGAAGATCGTCTCGGCCGCGCTGTACTCGAGCTGGGTGAGGGCCAGGATGCCGAGGCCGTTCGACCATTCGTCGTCGGCGATGAAGAGCGCGCGCTGCCGCCAGTCCTGGTTGCCGTCCATGGCCTCGACCGTGATGATCTTGTCGATCATCACGTTCAGCTCGGCCAGCGAGTTGCACGACAGCCGGCCCGTGATCATGTCGTAGGGCCCCGTCAGGTCGTACGGGAAGGTGTCGGTGGGGTAGTTCGCTCCCACCTCGAGGCTCGTGTACCACTTGTCCGAGGCCATGAGCTCCGGCGCGTACACCGAAGCCTGCTGCACGTGGTAGTGGGTGGGGACCCAGTCGCGCGACCAGGCCCGCGCCTGGGGCAGCACCTGCTTGCCGAGGGAGTTCTCGTTGGCGTCGCCCACGATGACCAGCGCCCACGTCCCCCATGCGGTGATGGCGTGGTTGGCCATCCGCTTGAGGGCCCAGTCGTCGCGCAGACCGCCGCCGTACCAGTCGTAGACATCCTGCACGTCGACCACGTGGATGTCCAGGTCGCCGCCGGCCCGCGCCACACGGTGGTCGATCCAACGGTCGAGGCCGGCCCGGAAATCGCCGTGGGTGATGACCAGGACATCCGGCGTGGTGCCGCCGGTGTCGGTCGGGTCGACGGGATCGGATGCGACGGTCGAGAGGAAGGTCACGTACTCGCCGATGCCGTCGGTCGTGGCGTCGCCCGCCGCCGCGAAACGCCGCTGGCCGGCGGTCTGGTCGATGCTCAGGGAGAGCTTCCAGCCGCTGCCGTCGGCGACCAGGTTCGTCGGCTGCACCTGGACGATGACCGGCTGGCGCGGATCGGTGATCTCGTAGAGCCCGATGTCGGAGGTGTCGAAGCCCGTCACCTCGACCGAGGCGATCTGACCCGCCGGTCCGCCGTTGAAATCGATCCGGTTGAAGCGGGTGCGGTAGAGGGCGTCGTAGGACAGCTCGACCCAGTTCAGGTAGGCGTAGATGTAGCCTGTCCCCGAGGCCTTCATCATGCGGACGATGGCGGTGTCGCTCTGCAGGGCCGAGGGCGGCAGGGTGTACGTCCGCACGACCTCGTTCATGGTCGCCAGGGCGTAGTCCTCGAGGTGCACGATGACGTCGTTCTGCTCCATCTCGAAGCGGAGGCTGCGCGACAGGTTGTTCCAGCCCGCGATGCCCACCTTCAGCTCGGGCGCCAGGGGCGGCACCGGATCGGCCGGGTACAGCGGGTTGATGACGGCCGTCACCTCGGACGCCTGGTAGTTGTTGAAGTAGAGCCGGTCGGTGGCGTTGGTGCGGACGTTCTCGCGGAAGCCGACCTGCTCCTCCACGTGGTCGGTGCGCCGGTACGACGCGCGCGGCGTGCCGCCCGCCGGCGCCAGCGTCGTTACCGCCATGCGCGACCACGGCTCTCCCGCCGCCGGCGTGCTCGCCGCCAGCCAGTACACGTTGGCCTCGTTGTCCTGCTCGAAATTGTCGCCGCAGCCGGGCACGTTCACGACGCCATCGCCGAGGTCGGCCACGTAGCCGGTGTCGTCGCGCAGGCGCAGGCCGTAGAAGACGAACTGGTCGTCGCCGTCGAATGCGTCGCCCTCGCCCATCATGTGGATCGGGACCTCGATCTCGACGTAGGGCACCGACTGGCCGTCATCCAGCGAAGCCAGATAGCGCCGCTGGTAGAGGCGGATCTCGCTTTCCTGCACGGGCACGTCGGGCAGCAGGCCGCGGGCCGCGAGGCTCTGGTAGGTGACCCGGTGCAGCCGCGTGCTGGTGACCGCCAGGCGGCTCTCGTTGCCGAGGAGCGTGCCGCGCTTGGCGCCGCGCGCAGCCGCCACCTTTTCCGGGGCCGCCGGCGGCGTGACCTGGAAGTGGCTCGCGGCCGTGGGGATCCGGCCCAGGAGATGGCCGTTCAGGAACGTGCCCGCGAAGCGGTCATCATGCTCGTTCGAGCGGCGTCGCTGCTGCAGGGGAGGGATGTCGGCCGAACCGAGGGCCTTGTCGGCGACGAAGCGGACCTCCCACTCGCCACCGCCCAGGACGGCGGCGACCCGGCCGCCGGCATCGACCCGGGCGCCCGTCAGGCGGTAGGGCACCACGCGGTGGCCGCGCCACCAGCTCATTTCGCCGAGGGTGAGGCCGGGCGCCGCGACGTCGACGCCGCGCTTGTCCAGCTGGGCCCGCGCGCCTTCCGGTACGGCCAGGCCGGCGGGAATCTCTTCGCCGGGCAGGACGACGATCTCCCCGACCGTCTGCTCCGCCCCTTCGCCGATGATGACCGGGGTGGGCATGATCGCCAGCAGCCGGTCGCCCACCGCCGTCCAGTCCTCCCGGATGGTCCGCGCCACCGGACGCGTGCCCGGCGGCACCACGAGCCAGCCTCCGCGCCCCGGCACCCGCGGCTCGCCCACGGCCCCGGCCGCGACGAAGCCCGGCAGGTCGAGGGCGAAGCGGGCCTCCTCGTCGCCGGACGTGTCCAGCGCGCGCCAGACGGGTTCGAGTCCCGCCAGGGAGAAGCGGATCGCCTCGGACGTGCTCGACGCCACCTGCAGATCGGATGGTCCCGCCCATGCGCCCGTCGCCCCCACGGTCAGCAGGGCCGCCGCCAGCAGCCCCCTCAATGCGATTTCACGCCCGGTTTCGATGCATGCGAAACGGCCCATGTCTCTCTCCTGGGTGGTTCTCGGCTGAAATGGCGATCAGGGGCAGGAATGCGCACGGCGGCGCTGTCTTTAGTATAGAACCACAAGCGGTTGCGGTCAATGGCGCCCCCCGGCGACGGGGCACAAAAAACAGGAAGCGGGCCCTGGGCCCGCTTCCTGTAGAGTATCCGGGGATCGGAAGAGGCTGCTACTTGAACAGGGCCTTCACGCCGCCCCAGGTCTCGTCCTCCACGGCCACGGCCGCGCCGTTGATCGTGAAGACGGGGTTGGCCGAGTTGCCGGACGAAGGATAGGCCGACACCAGGGGCTGGTGCGCGTCCTCACCGTCCTGGTAGGCCATGGTGCCCACGATCGCCGGGATGTCGGTCACGTCGAGGAAGAACTCGTACGTGCCGCCGTCGAGCTGCAGGAACGACCACGTGCACAGGGTCACGGCCGCGGCGCTGACGGACAGCGGCGAGGCGTAGCCCACGACGTAGTCGGGCTTGGTGCCGATGTCGATGGCCTGGGGGCCGAGATTCTCGGTCAGGGCGAAGAACGTGGGCGCGGTCGGCTTGATGACCTTGGCTTCCCAGCCGTCGACCAGGTTCACGGCGCGCTCCGAATCGGGATCGGTGGACACGGCGCGGTAGGTGTGGTTGATCGGGTTGGTCAGCACCAGGTAGGCCGTGACCGGCTGGTTGGCGACCGCGGTGGCATTGGCCGAGGCAGGGGCGCCGTCCTGGCTCGTGTAGATACCGAACTGGTTGGCGGCCGTCTGAGCGAAGCCGGCGCTCGGGGCCAGCAGCGAAAGCGCGGCCAGCGCGGAGACAGCAAAGAGCAGTTTCTTCATTTCCGGTTTCCCCTTTCTAGGAAAATCGATTTCTCAGCCCTGGGACCATGGTGAACCGGCTGGGCAGGCTGGTCACGGCGAACGCCCTCAGGCAAAGTTCCATGGCGTTGACGACGCCGCGAAGTGACCCCGAATACGGACCACCAACTCGCATCGTCGGTAACATACAGGCAACCGTCGGGACGGACAAGAACAGATTTGGGGGATGACTCCATTTTTACGCATGGCGTTTGGTGCCGTCCCCCCGATCCGGCCTGTCTCGTCCCGGGCCCCCAGCCGCCATGATGATCAGGAATCGGCTCGGCGCTGTCAAGTTCGGGTCCCGCCAAGGGACCGCACCGGAACGCAAAAAACGGCCCGGGTGGTTTCCCACCCGGGCCGCGACTTCTGCCGTCAGGCGAAGTGCCGACTCCCTACCGGAAGAGGCTCTTCACGCTGCCGAAGGAAGCGTCCTCGACCGCCACCGGGCAGTCGCCGTTGACGGTGGCAACGGGGTTGCCCATGCCAGCAGCGAGACCCAGCGAACGGATGGAGCCACCGATCTCGTAGGCCGGCAGACCATCGTCGATCGACTGCACGACCGAGGGGCCGAGGAAGATCTCGACAGTCTGGGGGGCCAGCAGCAGGAACTGCCAGGTGATGAACTGGACGGCAGGCGCACCCGGCAGGGGGTTCGCCAGGCCGACCACGTAGTCACCCGCGTACAGGTCGGTGCTGGTGCCCAGATCGACCGCGCCGGCCGGCAGGGTGTTCGCCAGACGGAACATGGAGCCCACGCCAGCGCTCGAGACGAGCTCGTAACCAACCTCGAGACCCCAGACTTCCGAAGCCGAGGGGTTGGTGATCGTCACGTAGGCGAAGAACGGAATGCTCGGGGACGCCGTGGTGCAGTTGTTGTCAGCGGTCAGGTCGAAGTACACACCGATCATGTCGGTGTCGGGATCCACGACCGCGAAGGCCGAGGTCGCCATCAGGCTGACAAGCAGCAGAACTACCAACTTCTTCATGTTGAATCTCCTCAAAAGACGCAGGATCGATTGATGTTCGCCGCGTTGAGGCGGGCGAGTCAATTGTGGCCCTACAACCTGCATCTGCAGGGCCACCAGGGATCTCTTTCACCGGTGGGATGTCCGAGTCGTCGAACCGGAAAGTGCGTCGTCTCGAAATTTCCCGTCTTCGACCGCAGTCGAAGAATCAAGAGAACTGACCTCAAAAGCGGTTGTCCGCTTTACGGGCAGGAAGCACCCAGGGACTGGGCCAGCTTCACCACGTCCGACAGGTTCACGAACCCGTCGTAGGCGAAATCCGAACGGAACGGGTTCAGCCCGCCGTAGAAGTCACCGGCGAAGAGAGGCACGTCCGTCAGGTTGACCACGCCGTCGGCGTTGATGTCGGTGCTGTTGTGGCTCACAGCCACGCCAGCGCCGCTGGTCAGCGGAGCACCGGAGACGTAGACCACGGTCAGAGCCTGGCTGGCACCACCGGCCTGCAGGGGCGTCTGCCACTGCGTCAGACCGCCGGCATCAGTGTTGGCGTCGGCCGTCGCGCCACCGATACAAGCAACCATGCCGCCATCGGCGGACTCGATCCAGGCATCCTCGAAGGGGAAGTTCGGGATATCAGCCCCGGAACCGTCCACGAGGTGCAGGGTGATCGTCGCGTCAACCACGGCACCACCAGGGATGACCGCTTCGGTGAACGCCGAACCACCACCGTTGGGCGCGTTGAACAGAACCGCGGTCTCGGGGCCAAGATAGGCGCGCGCGGCCGTGGACTGAGCAAGGTCGGGCACGCCGGCAGTCGCCAGGGCGGCCGAACCCAGAATCAGGGTACAGGCAAAAATACCCATGATCTTCTTCAATGCCATTTGGATACCTCCAATGGGGTACTCGGGATGCGAGGGTGGCTAGCCCAAGCTGAGGGTGAACGTGTGGTGATGTGCTCTCCTTCCCACTCGCAGAGCGAGCACTTGACGCCACCGATGATATCACAAGAGCCCGCGTGAAACCCTATTTTTTTTCCGTGAAAGAGGATTTCCTGACGAAATCGCAGCAAAAAACGCGGATCAAAGCACAAAAACCGCCGCCCGGTCGCCCAAGGCGGCCGGCGACGGCGGAAGCGGCGGCGCGGCAGGAAGGAGATGGTGGGCGAAACAGGATTCGAACCTGTGACATCCTGCGTGTAAGGCAGGCGCTCTGACCAGCTGAACTATTCGCCCACCGGAGGATTCATCGGCCGACGCTGCGGCGGAACGAGCGCCACAGGTAGAACGGCAGCAGCACGCAATAGCCCGCCACGAGCAGGAGCGGTCCGGTCGAGAGCATGCCCGCCGCGAGGGTGGCGTATCCCGCCAGGATGGCGGCCACGGCCGCGGCGAGCAATCCGAATCTGCGCAACATGTCCATGGATTCCGACCATCCGGAGGTGCGGGTGTGCGGGCGTGCGGGAAACGAAGCCTGTCGTCCGGGGCAGAACAATAACCGGGGGGCCCGGTTCCGTCAATCCGCCGCCCGGTCGCCGGAGCGCAAGGCCCGGAACCGGCGCACCGCGTCCTCGTGTTCGCGCGCGGTGCGGCTGAAGACGTGGCCGTCGGCGCCGTCGGACACGAAGTACAGGGCCTCGCAGGAAGTGTCGGGCGTCGCCGCCGCGGCGAGGCTCGCCACACCGGGCGTGCCGATGGGGCCCGGCGGCAGCCCCCGGCGACGGTAGGTGTTGTAGGGCGAGTCGGTCTTCAGGTGTTTGAAGTAGAGGCGCTGTCCCTTGCGGTCGAGCAGGAAGGCCACGGTGGGATCGGCCTCCAGGCGCCACCCCCGCTGCATCCGGTTCGTGTAGACCGCGGCGATCAACCGCCGCTCGTCGTCGCGGCGGGCTTCGGCCTCGACGATCGACGCGAGGGTGAGCAGTTCGAACGGGGTCAGGGCGGCGTTGACCCCACCCCGCGCCGCCTCCACGGCCTGCCCGAGCCGGGCGGCCTGGGTGTCCACAAGGTGGGCCGCCACGACGTCGGGGCCGGTGCCGGTCGCGAAGCGGTAGGTGTCCGGTGCGAGCAGCCCTTCGCACCAGCGGAAGCGGCGTGGTCCCGCGGCGGCCGTGGCCGCCGTGAGCGAATCGAGACGCGCCGCCTGGTCCGGACCGAGCCAGCCGCCGGTCTCCGTGGCGAGACGCGCCAGCGAATCGGCGGCGGCCAGGAAGGCGTCCGCCTGCCAGCCGAAGGCCGAGGCGACGATCGCCCCGATCTCCCCCGCGTCGAGTCCCTCGGGAATCGTCACCGCCACCTGGATCGAGCGACCGGCGGTGAGGTCGGCCAGCAGATCGCGCGGCGCCTGACCCGGACTCAACTCGTAGAGTCCGGCCCGCAGCCCCCGGTCGCGGCCCGTGAGGCGGGCCCCGGCCAGCAGCACCCGGCGGTCGGCCAGCAGGCCCCGGGCGACCAGGGTGTCGGCCGCCGCGCCCAGCGTCATTCCGGGCGGGATGCGCACCACCACCGGCGTGCCCCCGGCGCCGGGCCCGGGTCCCGTCCAGCGCGACCAGCCCCAGGCCAGGACGGCCAGCCCCACCGCCATCCCGGCGAGCACGACGAGCAGCAGGCGCCTCAGCACGACCGCTCCTCCCCCGCGGCCGCCAGGTGGTCGAGGTAGCTCTGCAGGATGATCGCCGCCGCCACGGCGTCGCGGGCTCCGGGCTCCGGGCGACGGGCCCCGGCGACCCAGCGGTCGGCTTCCTGGCTCGAGTAGCGCTCGTCCCAGAGGACGACCTCGAGCCCCAGCCGCGCGCCGAGCTTGGCCGCGAATTCGCGGGCCCGGACCGCCAGTTCGGCTTCGCGCCCGTCGGCGGTCAGGGGCAGTCCGACCACGATGCGCTCGATCCCCCGCGCGGCGACGAGGTCCGCCAGCCAGGTGAAGACGGAACCGTCGCGGCCCTCGACATGGGTGCCGAGGGCGAGGGCCAGGGAAGACCCCGCGTCGTTGGCGGCGGCGCCGATGCGGCGCAGGCCGTAGTCGAGTCCGAGGCAGGCAGGCATCAGTCGGGTTCCCGGGAGATCAGGACTCGTCGTCCGCGGCGGGCTGCAGGTTCTTGACCATGCGGATGAGGAAGCGGCCATCCTCGTGGCGGCCGAATTCGAGCTCGTCGGTGAACTCGCGCATGATCTGGATGCCCCGCCCCCGCTGGCGCATGAGTTCGTCGGACGGTTTCCAGTGTTCGTGGTCGAAGCCCGGGCCCTCATCGAGCACGGTGACGGTGACCTTGTCGTCATCGACTTCGTAGATGACCTGGATGGGCAGGTGGTCGTCGAGGGAGTTGCCGTGCTCCATGGCGTTGGTGCAGGCCTCGATGATCGAGGTGCCGAGTTCCTCCAGCGACTGGCGGCAGCATTCCATGTCCGAACCGATCTCCATGAGCACCGCATCGGGCACACCGAGGAACTCCATGTTGCTCGGCAATCTGATCTCGATTCTGGAGGCCACGTTCACCTGCCCGCTGTCACCGGTGGAAGATTGATGGACGACTCGGCAAAAACCTCAGGAAAAACTCTGGATGGCCTCGTCCTCGTCCTGGAAGGACTCGAAGACCGTGTAGAGCTTGGACACGATGAAGATGTTCTCGATACGGTCCGACACCTTCAGCAGTTTCAGCTCGCCGCCGCTTTTCTTCAGGGTGGTGTAGCCCGAGATGAGGATGCCCAATCCGGTGCTGTTGACCCACTTCACCTTCTGCATGTCCACGATGACGTTGTTGCAGCCCTCGTGGATGAGGGTCTTGAGGGTCTCGTCGAAGGACTCGGCATCGGGGCCGCCCATCAGCTTGCCGCTCATCTCGAGGATGGCCACGCCGTCCCGTTTGCGTTCCTTGAGCTTCACTCGCATCTCGCTTTGCTGGGTTCCGCGCCGCTCCCCCGCAGGGGCGCGACGATCCGGCTGCGTCCCGTCGTCCGGCGGGCTCCGTGATCAGAAGACAATAGGACAACCCGGGTTCCGTGTCCACAACTGCTCCGCCGGGCGGTCAGTCGTCCCCGCGCAGGGCGGCCAGGACCCCGGCCATGTCGGCGGGCAGGGGCGCCTCGAAGGACAGGGCCTCGCCGGTGACCGGATGTTCGAGCCGCAGGCGCGTCGCATGGAGCATCTGGCGCGTGGCGTCGCGCACCATGCGGTCGGCCCGGGCGCGGTCGAGGTTGTGGATGCCCCGGACCCGCTTGTCGTCGCCGTAGAGCGGGTCGCCCACCACCGGGTGCCCGTTGTAGGCGAAGTGGACGCGGATCTGGTGGGTGCGGCCGGTTTCGAGCTCGACGCGGCAGTACTGGGCGAAGGCGAAATCCTCCAGCACCTCGTAGCGGGTCGCGGCGTCCCGGCCGCCCCGCTCGACCACGGCCATCTTCTGGCGGAAGCGGGGATGACGCCCGATGGCGCCGGTCAGGCGGCCGGTGTCCTCGGGCCAGCGACCCCAGCTGAGGGCCAGGTAGGTGCGCCCCATGCGCCGCTCCTGGAGCTGGGCCGCCAGGTGCCGGTGCGCCGCCTCGTCGAGGGCCACGGCGAGCAGGCCGCTCGTGTCCCGGTCGAGCCGGTGGACGATGCCGGGCCGCAGCGGGTCGTCGCCGGCCTGCCAGGCCCCCAGGTGATGCAGGAGTCCGTTGACGAGGGTGCCGTCCGGGTGTCCCACCGCCGGGTGCACGACCAGGCCCGCCGGCTTGTCGACGATCACGAGGTGGTCGTCGCGGTAGACGATGTCCAGGGGAATGTCCTGCGGTTCGGCCCGCATCTCGGCCGGCGGGGCCGGCTCGTAGCGGACGATCTCGCCGGCGCGCAGGCGGTGGTTCTTGGGCCGCGCCCGGCCGTCGACGGTGATGCGTCCCGCGGCGAGATCGGCGTGGATCCGGCTGCGCGACACGTCGTCGCAGGCCTCGACCAGGAAGTGGTCCAGGCGGGTGTCGTGGTCGTCGGGACCGACGGTCAGGACGATGGGCGCGGCGGCGGCGCTCACGGCAGGTCGGGGCGCGCCGGCGCCGGATCCCCCGCCGGACCGCCGGCGGGGTCGTTCGGATCGACGGGGTCGGCCGCGACAGGCGCCGGGCCCCGGTCGAAGAGCAGGCAGGCGAAGAGGATCGCGCCCCCGACGGACACGCCGATGTCGGCCACGTTGAAGGTGTAGAAGCGGGTCGTGCCGAGGCCGAGGTCGATGAAGTCGACCACCTTGCCGTCGTAGAAGATGCGGTCGACCAGATTGCCCAGGGCGCCGCCGAAGATCGCGCCCATGGCGGCGCGGCGGACGCGGTGCACCGGATCGGTCGTGCGGTAGAGGTAGACGATGAAGACGGCCGCGATGACGCTCACCGCCACCAGGGGCCAGCGCCCGACCGGGAACAGGTCCATGGCCGAACTGTCGTTGCGGACGTAGATGAAGCGGGCGAAGTCGCCGATGACCTCGATGCGGGCCCGGAAGGCGGCCTCGTTGGCGAGCACGATGCGTTTGGTCACGAAATCGACCACGAAGACCAGCGGGGCCCACAGCCAGGGCGGCAGAATCGGGCGGGAAGACGACATCAGAGCGTGCCCGCCTCTTCCTTCTCCTTGCACTCGATGCACATGCGGGTGTACGGCAACCGGGTCAGGCGCGGGATGCCGATGTTGCCGCCGCACTCGGTGCACTTGCCGTAGCTGCCGTCCTCGATGCGGCTGAGGGCCTCTTCGATGTTGTAGAGGTAGCGGCCCTCGGTGTTGGCGAACTTGATGGTGGTCTCGTACTGGTACTCGTCGGAGCCCTGGTCGGCCATGTGGTTGGAGTGGGCCTTGCCCATCTCGAGCCCCGACTGGTCGTCGGTGTGCTTGATGATCTTCTCGTGCTTGGCCAACGACGCGGAAACGCGCTCCTTCTCCTCCAGGAGCAGTTTCCGGAATCTCGCCAGTTCCGTTTTCCGCATGGGGTCCCTCCCCGAATGGCAGCGCCGCGGCGCCGGTCTCAGGCCCGGTCCAGGGCGATGCTGATCTCCTGGCCGTCGATATCGAATGTGTCTTTATAAGGCATTTCGCCCGGAGCGGCAACGCCGGTGGCGAGGGTCTCCGCGGCGATGTGGTCGGCGAAGCGGGCGACGGTGTCCAGGACCGCTGCGGGGCCGTCGATCCGCAACCGGATGCGGTCGCTGACCTCCAGACCGCTCTTCTTGCGCAGGTTCTGCACCTTGTTGACGAGTTCGCGGCTGAGGCCTTCGGCCAGCAGATCGCCGGTCAGCGTCGTGTCGAGGGCCACGGTGAGGCCACCGGCGCCTCCGGCCACGAACGGGGCCACCCCCTCCTCGACCACCTGGACCTCCTCGAAGGTGAACTCGGCCTGGTCGCCGTCGACGGCCAGCGTGACCCGCCCCTGGTCGCGCAGGGCGAGGATCTGCTCCGGCGTCATGGCGGTGATGGCCTTGGCCGCGACGGGAGCCTGCTTGCCGAAGCGCGGCCCGAGGGCCCGGAAGTTGGCCTTGGCCGAGAGCAGCGCGACCTCGCGCGGATCGTCGACCGTGCCGATCTCCTTGACGTTCAGCTCCTCGAGGACATAGCCCTGCAGGCGCGGGTCGGCCATGAGCAGGGCCACCCGGTCGTCGTCGGCGTGCATGAGCAGGCGCCCGAGGGGCTGCCGCGTCTTCAGGGACGACTCCTGGCGCAGGCTGCGTCCGAGCCCGACCACGGCCTGGGCCGCGGCCATGGCCCGCTCGAGCTCCGCGTCCACGAGGGCCGGATCGGCCGTCGGGAATCCGGTCAGGTGGACCGAGGCCCCGGCGTCGGCGTGGGCCACCAGCGCGCGGAAGATCTCCTCGGTGGTGAAGGGGATGAACGGCGCCAGCAGACGCAGGCTCGCGCCGAGCACCGTGTGCAGGGTGGTGAAGGCCGCCCGCTTGTCCGGCGTCATCTCGCCCTTCCAGAACCGCCGTCGGCTCAGGCGCACGTACCAGTTGCTCACGTCGTCCATGAAGAACGTGCCGGCCGTCTTGGCGGCCCGCGTCAGATGGAGCGACTCGAGGTCGGCCGCCACCTCGGCGGCGACGCTCTGCAGGCGGCTCAGGATCCAGCGGTCGAGCTGGTCGAGTTCCTGCTCGCCGGCGTCCGCCACGCGGAAACCGTCGAGGTTCGCGTACAGCGAGAAGAAGTTGTAGGTGTTCTCGAGGGTGGCGATGAGCTTGCGCTGCGCCTCCTTGACGCCCTCGGGGTCGAAGCGCGTGGGCGTCCACACCGGGCTGCAGGTGAGCATGTACCAGCGCAGCGGGTCGGCGCCGGCGGTGCGCATGATGGCCATGGGGTCGACGGTGTTGCCGACGCTCTTGGACATCTTCTTGCCCTTCTTGTCGAGGATGAGCTCGTTCACCAGGCAGCTCTTGTAGCTGCTGCGCCCCATCAGGAAGGTCGAGATGACCAGCAGCGTGTAGAACCAGCCGCGCGTCTGGTCGATGCCCTCGCTGATGAAGTCGGCCGGGAACTGGTTCTCGAAGAGCTCCCTGTTCTCGAACGGATAGTGGTACTGGGCGAAGGGCATGCTGCCCGAATCGAACCAGCAGTCGATGACCTCGGGCGTGCGCCGCATGGTGCCCGCACAGCCCGCGGCCGGACAGGCGAAGGTGATGTCGTCCACGTGGGGCCGGTGCAGGTCGAGTCCGGACTGGTCGGCGCCCGTCAGCTCGCTGAGGTCGGCCCGGCAGGTGGGCAGGTGCAGATGGCCGCAGTCGTCGCAGATCCAGACGTTGAGCGGCGTGCCCCAGAAGCGGTTGCGGCTCAGGCTCCAGTCGATGTTGCCGGCGAGCCAGTTGCCGAAGCGCCCCGCCCCCACCTCGGGCGGCGCCCAGGTGATCTCGGCGTTGGCCTTGACCAGGTCGTCGCGCATGGCGCTGGTGCGGATGAACCAGCTCGGCGTCGCGAAGTAGATCAGGGCGTTGTCGCAGCGGTCGTGGAACGGGTAGTCGTGGCTGTAGGTCATGGCCTTCAGCAGCTGGCCCGTCTCCTCGAGGTGCCGGATGATGGCCTTGTCGGCCTGCTTGACGTGCACCCCCGCCCAGGGCGTGACCTCGGCCGTGAAGGCGCCGTTGGCGTCGACCGGCCGGAAGAAGCTCAGGTTCTCCCGCTGCCCCACCTGGTAATCGTCCTCGCCGAAGGCCGGCGCCATGTGCACGATGCCGGTACCGGAATCGAGGGTCACGAAATCGGCCTCGACCACGACGAAGGCGCGCTTGCCCTCGTCCGGGCTGACGAAGGGGAGCAGCTGCTCGTAGCGGCGCCCGAGCAGATCGGCGCCCTTGCAGCGGTCGATGATCTCGGGCTGCTCGTCGCCGTGCAGGCCCTCCAGCACGCCCAGCCGGGCCTCGGCCAGGATCAGCACCTCGCCGCCGAACCGCACGCGCACGTAGTCGAAGTCGGCGCCCACGGCCAGCGCCACGTTCGAGGGCAGGGTCCAGGGCGTGGTGGTCCAGGTGACGAAGAACTCGTCCTCGTCGCCGGCCGGATCGACCGCCTTCAGCTTCACGAAGATGCTCGGGTCGTTCACCGTGCGGTAGCTGTTCGCCATCTCGTTGGCACTGAGCGGAGTGGCGCACACCGGGCAGTAGGGCACGACCTTGTGGCCCTTGTAGAGCATGCCTTCGGCGTGGAAGCGGCTGAGGATCCACCACACGGTCTCGATGTAGTCGTTGTCGTAGGTGATGTAGGGATCGTCGAGGTCGACCCAGTAGCCGAGCAGGGTCGTGAACTCGTCCCAGTCGCCCTTGCAGGTCCAGACGCTCTCGCGGCACCTGTCGTTGAAGGGCCCGAGACCGTACTCCTCGATCGCCTGGGCTCCCTGGATGCCCAGCCCCTTCTCCACCGCGCGCTCGACCGGCAGACCATGGGTGTCCCAGCCCGCCTTGCGCAGCACGCGGTGGCCGGTCATGGTCTTGTACCGGCACATGATGTCCTTGCAGAGGCGCGCCATGACGTGGTGCACGCCGGGCATGCCGTTGGCGGTGGGAGGGCCCTCGTAGAAGACCCAGTCCGGCGCCCCTTCCCGCTGCGCGATGGAGCGGGCGAAGATGTCGTGCTCCCGCCAGAAGGCGCTGACCGCCGCCTCGGACTCGGCGTCGTGGAATTTGCGCGCCAGGGGCGGATACAGGCTGCTCGGTTGATCGCTGGACATCGTTCCGTCGCTTTCCGTGGGCGCCGCCGCCGTGGGCGGGCGCCGGGTTCTCCTGGTGGCTACAGCTCGACCCGGGCCAGGAAGCCCGTCACCAGCGCCTCGAGATGGGGCTGGGCGGCGTTGGCCACCTTGATGATCTGCTGCACGTCGGCCGGATGCAGGTTGTCGGGCAGACAGGCGTCGGTGATGACCGACATGCCGATGACGCGCATGCCCCCGTGCACCGCCGCGAGGCACTCGGGCACGCTCGACATGCCCACCGTGTCGGCACCGATGGCGCGCAGGAAGCGGTACTCGGCGCCGGTCTCGAGATTGGGACCGGCCACGGCCACGTAGACCGCCTTCTTCAGGGGGATGCGGGCCGCGAGGGCGACCTCCTCCATGGTGGCGACGAAGGCCCGGTCGTAGGGCTCGGACATGTCGGGGAAGCGCGGGCCGAGCCGGTCGTCGTTGGGACCGATGAGAGGGTTGTCGCCCATCAGGTTGATGTGGTCGGTGATGACCGTGATGTCGCCCGGCCCCATGAGCGGGTTCATGCCGCCGACGGCGTTGCTCATGAACAGGGCCCCGCAGCCCAGGGCCTTCATCACCCGCACCGGCAGCGTGATCTGCTGCATGGTGTAGCCCTCGTAGAAGTGGACGCGCCCCTGCATGGCCATGACCCGGCGGCCGCCCAGGGTGCCCAGGACCAGGTTGCCCTCGTGGCTGGTCGCCGTCGACTCGACGAAGTGCGGCACCTCGCCGTAGGGGATCGTGCAGGCGGTGTCGATCTTCGCCCCCAGTTCGCCCAGTCCCGTGCCCAGGATGAGGCCGATCTCCGGGGTGAAATCGGTTCGGGCGCGGATGAAGGCGGCGGCTTCCTCGATCTGGGTCCACATGTCGCTCACGGGGGGCCTCCCGGGGCCTCAGGGTACGGTTTCTGCCGGACGAGACAAACTAACACGGACCCCGCAGGTGACCAAGGAAAAAGCGGGAATCTGCCGATTCCCGCCCTTCCGTGCGCTCTATTCCCGAAATCCGGCTCAGAAACCCGTCGTGATCGTGAAGGTCTCCTCGGCTTCCTCGAACGGATCCGGGCCGGGCCGGTGGGGGTCGGACACCACGTCGATGTCCAGGGGCTCCACGGGCGGCCGGAAGGCGTCGTCCGGGCCGTCGCCGGTCTCGGCCAGGGATTCGGAAACGATGTCGGCGATATTGCCGGCCACGTCGTCCTCGGAGGGGTCGTTGGCCAGAGGCGACGCGGGCGCCGGCTCGTAGGTCGGGTTCGCGGCGGACGCGGCCACCGGAGCCGCCGCCGGCGCGGCGGTCGCAGCGACAGCCGGGACGACCGGGGCGGCGGGGGCGTTCGGAACGGCGTTCGGGACGGCGTTCTCGCCCACCGCCGGGCTGTAGTCGCGCCAGATGTCCTGCTCGGTGCTGACCGGAGCCGGGATCGGGGTCGGGGCCACGGCGGCCATCGGCGCGGTGGCCGGATTCGCGGCGGGACGGGGAGCCGGCTGCGGGGCCGTGCGGACGGCCGTCGCCCCGGCGGCGCCGGCGGTGACCCCGGTCACGACCGTATCGACGATGTCGACGAGGCGCCGGTCGAGGTCCTCGAAGTCGCTCTTGTGGTTGTCCACGAACTGGATCTGGGCCTCGGCCAGGCTGCGGAACCGCGCCAGGTAGGTTTCCTTCTCCTTGCGCAGACCCATGATCTCCCGCCGCAGCTCCTCGGTGCGCAGGCGGCACTCCTCCATGATGCCCTTGGCCTTCATCTGGGCTTCCTGGACGATGAGGTCACCCTCGCGATTGGCGTTGTCCCGGGTCTCCTGCATGACGCGCTCGGCGGTCATCAGGGTGTCCCGCAGGGTGCGCTCCATCTTCTCGTAGTCCGCGATCCGCTCGTCCTGCTCGAGAACCCGCTCCCGGATCTGCTTGTTGTCGACCAGGACGGTTTCGTATTCGTCGGCCAGGGTGTTCAGGAAGGCGCGAACCTCGTCGCAGTCGAACCCGCGCATGGACTTGCTGAATTCCTGCTTGCGGGCGTCAAGGGGCGTGATCCTCATCTTGGCAATCCTCCGGATGGCGGAAGCCGGAAGCTTGCGGAGCGGGCGCGGCGAGTCCCTCCGACTCACCTGAGATCAAAAACCCGTCCCGGCACCGGCCTGGACAATCAACTTCGTGAGCAGCCTTATCAAGAGCCATGCCACGATCGGGGACAGGTCCAGGCCCCGCAGGGGGATCAGGGCCCGGATGGGTCCGAGCACCGGTTCGGTCAGCCGGATCACCCACAGGAGGGCTTCGTTGCGGGGAAAGGGGTTCACCCAGGACAGGATGACCCGCACGAGGATCAGGAACGAATACACGTTCAACAGGGCGAGGGCGAGGCGGATGAGGTCCATTAAAGACTCCTTTCCGGACCGGATCTGGCCGCCGGCGGCCGGATTGGACAGGTTTCAGGCAGGGCGGGGTCCGAAGATGGCGCTTCCCACCCGGACGATGGTCGCCCCTTCGGCGATGGCGACCTCGTAGTCGTCGCTCATGCCCATGCTCAGTTCGGGCAGCGGCCGGCCGGTCTGGCGGGCCGCGTCGGCGGCGAGGGTCCGCAAGCGGGCGAAGGTGCGTCCGAGTTCCGCAGTCTCGGCGTCGAAACGGGCCATGCCCATCAGACCCTGCAGGTCCACCCCGGGCAGGCCCGCCACCGCGCCCACCGCGTCGACGACCGTCGCCGGATCCAGGCCGTCCTTCTGCGCCTCGCCCGAGATGTTGACCTCGAGCAGCAGCGCCTGCGCCGTCCCGTCGGCCTCGCAGCGACGGCTGATCCGGGCCGCCGCCTCGACCGAGTCGACGCCGTGGACCAGGGCGAAGCGTCCCGCCACGCGGGCGGCCTTGTTGCGCTGCAGGTGGCCAATGAAGTGCCAGGCCAGTTCGGGCGCGCCCGTCTCCGGCCCGCCGACGGCGGTCCGGACTTCGTCCTGTCGTGCCAGGGCGTCCTGGACCCGGTTCTCGCCGAAGTCGCGCTGACCGGCGCGGGCGGCCTCCAGCACCAGGGGCAGCGGCACCCGCTTGGACACGGCCACGAGCCGCACCCCGGACGCACAACGGCCTGCGCGGGCGCAGGCCGTTGCGATGCTCTCGCGCACCGCGGCGAGTCTGTCGGTGACCGTGCCGCCGGTCACGGCGCTACCGCCAGCGCAGCAGCATGGTCTTCGGATCGACCTCGAGCTGGACGTTCGCGATGACCGCGTTGTCGTGCTCCTTGATCAGCTTGACCTTGATGTGGTCGGCCTCGGGGACCAGGTTCACGATGACGTCCAGGCGCTCGTCGAAGCGGGCGACCTCGGCCGGCACGCCCCGCGCGTCCGTCTCCTGGCCCTCGCGGTGGGTGTTGGCGCTGGTCCAGATCTCGGCGCCCCACTTGCCGGCCAGGGTGCGCAGGCCGTCCAGCTCCCAGGACTCGGTCTTGGCGTAGCGCGGCGTCCCGTCCATGATGACCATCTCGGGCACGAAGCCCATGGCCTCGTCCAGGAAGTCCACGGCCTGCTCCAGCTTCTCGAGGCTGAAGGTGTCCGCGTTGTAGACGTGGATGTGCCGGTTGCGCTCCATGCGCAGCTGGCGGCGGGGCACGTCGTCCATGTCCAGGGCCTCGGCCATGGCGTGGAAGATCTGCTCGAAGAAGTCGCTGATGTGCTCGACCGACTCCTTGGTCGAGATGTACAGCACCTTCTTGCGCTGCAGGAGGCGATCGACGGCCAGGCCGATCAGGAAGGCGGTCTTGCCCACGCCCGGACGCGAGAGGACCACGCCCAGGTTGCCGGCGCCCAGGCCGCCGCCCATGGCGCGCTCGAAGATCCGGACGGGGCTGCGGTCGGTCAGGTGTTTTTCCATCATGGTTTCCTCGTGGTTGCGTCCCGGGCCCGCGGGCCCGGAACCCCGGTCCTGCGTGCCTACTTGCCCTCGGCCCGGCGGGCCTGATACGCCTTGACGAGCTCCTCGGCCACGTCGGCCGGGGCGGGAGCGTAGCGGGCGAACTCCATGGTGAACTCGGCCTTGCCCTGGGTGCTCGACCGCAGGACCGTGGCGTAGCCGAACATCTCGGCCAGGGGCACGTTCGCGTCGACGCGCACGAAGCCCTCGTCCTCGGTCGTGCCGACGATCACGCCGCGGCGCTGGGCCAGGGTCTTGATGACCTCGCCCTGGAACTCGCTCGGCCCCTCGATGGAGACCAGCATCAGCGGCTCGAGCGCCGACGGCTTGCCCTTCATGTAGAACTCGCGGAACGCCGCGCGGCAGGCCGTCTGGAAGGCCATGTCCGAGGAGTCGACCGCGTGGGCGGCGCCGTCCTGCATGGTCACCTTCAGGCCCTGGACCGGGGCGCCGATGTACATGCCCTCGGCGAGGGACATCTCGAAGCCCTTGCGGCAGGCGCCGATGTACTCGGTCGGGATGCGGCCGCCGACGACGGCGCTCTCGAACTCGAACTCGCCCTCGCCCGCCGGCTCCATCAGGCCCAGCACCTTGGCGTACTGGCCGGAACCACCGGTCTGCTTCTTGTGGGTGTAGTCGAACTGGACCGGCTGGGTCAGCGTCTCGCGGTACTTCACCTGGGGCGCGCCCGTGGTGACCTCGGCGCCGAACTCGCGCTTGATCCGCTCGATGTACACCTCGAGGTGCAGCTCGCCCATGCCGCTGATGATCGTGTCGCCCGTGTCCTCGTCGACCGAGGTGCGGAACGTGGGATCCTCGCGGGTGAAGCGGTGCAGCGCCTTGCTCATCTTCGTGGCGGCCTTGTTGTCCACCGGGACGATGGCCAGGCTGACCACCGGCTCGGGGACGTGCATGCTCGACAGGGCGATGCGGTCGCCGGAGGTGAAGGTGTCGCCGCTGGCGCAGTCGATGCCGAACAGGGCGATGATGTCGCCCGCGCTCGCGTGATCGATCTCCTCCATCTGGTCCGAATGCATCCGGCCGAGGCGGCCGACCTTGACCTTCTTGTTGGTGCGCGTGTTGACGATGTCGTCGGCCTTGCGCAGCACGCCCTGGTAGATGCGGACGTAGGTCAGCTGGCCGTACGGGCCTTCCTCGAGCTTGAACGCGTTGGCGACGAGCTTCTGCTTCGGGTCGTTGGAGAGGATGAACTCCTCCTCCTCGCCACCCGGCAGCATGCGCACGGCCGTGTTGTCGATGTCGGTCGGGGCCGGCAGGTACTTCATGACCGCGTCGAGCAGCAGCTGCACGCCCTTGTTCTTGTAGGCGCTGCCCATGAAGACCGGGGTCAGCTCGTTGGCGAGCACGCCCTTGCGGACCGCGTCGTGGATCATCTCCTCGGTGACGGTCTCCTCGAGCATGGCCTCCATGAGCTCGTCGCTGAACATGCTGACCGCGTCGAGCATGGCCTCGCGGCGGGCCTCGGCGTCGAACTGCAGCTCGGCCGGGATCTCCGACTCGATGATGTTCTCGCCGTTCTCGCCCTCGAAGCGGTAGGCCTTCATCTTCACCAGGTCGACCACGCCCTCGAGCTTGTCCTCGAGGCCGATGGGGATCTGCATCATGACGGCGTTGTGCTTCAGCTTTTCGCGCAGCTGCTCGGTCACGCGCGCGGGATTGGCGCCGGAGCGGTCGCACTTGTTGACGAAGGCGATGCGCGGCACGTTGTAGCGCTTCATCTGGCGGTCGACCGTGATCGACTGGCTCTGCACGCCGGCCACCGAGCACAGCACCAGGATGGCGCCGTCGAGCACCTTCAGGGCGCGCTCCACCTCGATGGTGAAGTCGACGTGGCCCGGGGTGTCGATGATGTTGACGTGGTGGCCCTTCCACTCGGTGTAGGTGGCGGCGCTCTGGATCGTGATGCCGCGCTCGCGCTCGAGCTCCATGGAATCCATGGTGGCGCCGACGCCGTCCTTGCCGCGCACCTCGTGGATGGCGCGGATGCGGCCGGTGTAGTACAGGATGCGCTCGGTCAGCGTGGTCTTGCCCGAGTCGATGTGGGCGCTGATCCCGATGTTCCTGATCATGCTCAGATCTTCAATCATGGTCCTGTTCCCTTTTTCCGATCCCAAGCGGTGACGGGCCCATTCCCGTCGGGGTGTCGCCCCCGGAGTGAAAACGCGGAATCTCCGGCATCCGGGCGTACAAAAAAGCCCGTCGCCCTGCTCGACAGGGGCAGGTCAGCGACGTGGCGCGGGGAAAATAGACGCCCCCGGCCCAAAAAGCAAATGCGACGATTCTTCCCGCGTATTTTTCACGCAACCCTCATGGGCGGCCCGCCGGCCCCGTTCCGACGGGGCCCCGCGACGGGATCAGATGGCGCCGTGCTTCTTCCCCACCTTGGCGAAGGCCTCTAGGCAGCGGGTGACGTGGTCGTCGGTGTGGGCGGCCGAGGCCTGCAGCCGGATCCGGGCCTGGCCCCGCGGCACCACCGGGAAGCTGAACCCGATGCAGTAGATGCCCTCGCCGAGCAGGTCGGCGGCCATGCCCTGGGCCATGATCGCGTCGTCGTCGTGCCGGCGGAAGTGCACCGGGATGATGGCGTGGTCGCCTTCGTCGACGTCGAAGCCCAACTCCCGCAATCCGTTGCGCAGACGCTGCTGGTTGTGCGCCAGCGTCCTGAGGGGCGTCGGATCTTCCCGCAGGATCTTCAGCACCTCCAGCGCCGCCCCGCAGATCATCATGGGCAGGGAGTTGCTGAACAGGTAGGGCCGGCTCTTCTGGCGCAGCCACTCGACGATCTCGCGCCGGCCGCTCGTGCAGCCGCCGAGGGCCCCGCCGAGGGCCTTGCCGAAGGTGGTCGTGATGACATCGACGCGGTCCATGACGCCGAACTTCTCGTGGGTCCCCCGGCCGGTCGCGCCGGTGAATCCGGTGGCATGGCTCTCGTCGACCATGACCATGGCCTCGTATTTTTCGGCCAGATCACAGATCTCCGGCAGCTTGGCCAGGTGGCCGTCCATGGAGAAGACACCGTCGGTGACGATCATGCGGAAGGCCGCGTCGCTGGCCGCCCGGAGCTGCTCCTCCAGGTGGTCCATGTCGCTGTGGTTGTAGATGTAGCGCTGCGCCTTGGCCAGCCGCACGCCGTCGATGATCGAGGCGTGGTTGAGCTGGTCGGTGATGATGGCGCTGTCCTTCTCGAGCAGGGGCTCGAACACGCCGCCGTTGGCGTCGAAGCAGGCGGCGTAGAGGATGGTGTCCTCGGTGCCCAGGAAGGCGCTCATCTCGGCCTCGAGCTGCTTGTGCAGGGTCGTGGTGCCGCAGATGAACCGCACCGAGCTGAGACCGTAGCCCCAGGTGTCGAGGGCGCGCCGGGCGGCCGCGGTCACGCGGGGATCCGAGGCCAGGCCCAGGTAGTTGTTGGCGCAGAAGTTCAGCACCTTGCGGCCGCCGACCTGGATCTCCGCCCCCTGGGGCCCCTCGAGCACGCGCTCTTCCTTGTAGAGTCCCTGTTCGCGGATGGCGTCCAGTTCGCCCCGCAGCACCTCGCCGAATCTGCCGTACATCGTCCGCCTCCCGGTTGCCGTTCGGTCTAGTACTTCTTCGCCATCTCGGCGAGGGTCACGTGGGGCACCTTGTCGGCCCAGCCCGCCTGCCCGAAGGCGATCATGCGCGCCTTGACGACCTCGGCCATGGCCTCGCGCGCCGGCTTCATGTAGTCCCGCGGATCGAACTTGCCCGGCGACTCGGCGAAGACCTTGCGGATGGCGCCGGTGATGGCCAGGCGGTTGTCGGTGTCGACGTTGATCTTGCGCACGCCGTGCTTGATGCCCTTCTGGATGGCCTCGACGGGCACGCCGTAGCTCTCCTTGAGGTCGCCGCCGTAGTTGTTGATGATCTCGACCAGCTCGCGGGGCACCGAGCTGCTGCCGTGCATGACGAGGTGCGTGTTGGGCAGGCGCCGGTTGATCTCCTCGATGACGTCCATCTTCAGCACGTCGCCGGTGGGCTTCTTGGTGAACTTGTAGGCGCCGTGGCTGGTGCCGATGGCCACCGCGAGAGCGTCGCAGCCGGTGTCGGCCACGAACTGCTCGGCCTCGGCCGGGTCGGTCAGGTGCTCGGCCGCCTCGTCCTCGCTGAGGCCGGCGCCGTGGCCGTCCTCGATGCCGCCGAGGCAGCCGATCTCGGCCTCGACCGTCACGCCCAGGGCGTGGGCCTTCGCCACCACCTGCTTCGTCACGTCGACGTTGTACTCGTAGGAGGCCGGCGTCTTGCCGTCCTCCATGAGCGAGCCGTCCATCATGACCGAGGTGAAGCCCTGGTCGATGGCGCTGAAGCAGGTGGCCGGGCTGTTGCCGTGGTCCTGGTGCATGGCGATGGGGATGTTCGGGTTCAGCTCGGCGGCGGCGAGCATCAGGTGGCGCAGGTAGTTGTCCTGCGAGTAGGAGCGGGCGCCGCGGCTGGCCTGGACGATGACCGGGCTGTTGGTCTCGGTGGCCGCCATCATGATGGCCTGGATCTGCTCCATGTTGTTGACGTTGAAGGCGCCGACGCCGTAGTCGTTCTCGGCGGCGTGATCGAGCAGGACGCGCATGGGGATCAGCGGCATGGGGATTCCTCCGGTTCCAGGCGAAGACGTGGGGTCGGGCCGCCCCGGCGGGGCGGGCGCCTCCGGTCGTGAAGTTCCCGTCCAAGCTAAACCAAGCCCGGACCGGAATCAATGGGCGGAGGCGGCATTTATCGGATTATTGCGCCCTCGCCGCCGGACGTTATCATGGGGGCCGTTCCGCCCCCGGCGAAGGAGACCCGACCGATGACCCTCGGCAACACGACGACCCGCACGGCGGCCCTGACGGGCCTGCTGGCGTTCCTGGCGGCCGGCGGCGCCGCCGCGGCGCCCCTGCCGGTGGTGGTGAGCATCCTGCCCCAGCAGGAGTTCGTGCGCGCCGTCGGCGGCGACGAGGTCACGGTCGACGTGCTGGTCGGCCCGGGCCACTCCCCCGCCACCTACGAGCCCACCCCGCGGCAGGTGGCCGGCCTCTCGGCGGCGCGCCTGTTCTTCGCGGCGGGCGTGCCCTTCGAGCGCGGCATCGTGCCGCGCATCGCCGCCATGCCCGACGGTCCGGTCATCGCCGGCGCCCGCGACTTCGGCCCCGCCGCGGCCCGCGGCCACGACGACCACGGGCACGACCACGATCACGGCGACGGCCCCGACCCCCACACCTGGCTCGACCCGGTGCAGGCCATGGCCTTCGCGGACACGGTGTGCGCGCGCCTGACCGCCGCCCGCCCCGCCGCGGCCGCGGAATTCGCCGCGCGGCGCGACAGCCTGCGGGCCCGCCTCGCCACCCTCGACCGGGAGATCGCCGCCGAACTGGCGCCGTGGCGCGGCCGCGCGTTCTTCGTCTTCCACCCCGCCTACGGCCACTTCGCCCGGCGCTACGGCCTCGAGCAGGTGGCCGTCGAGCAGGACGGCCACGACCCGGGCGCCAGGCAGGTGGCCGCCGTGGTGGCCCGCGCCCGGGCGGCCGGCGCGACGGTGATCGTGGTGCAGCCCCAGTTCTCGCGCCGCACCGCCGAGGCGATCGCCCGCGAGGTGGGCGCGGAAATCCTTGTCTTGGATCCCCTCGCGGCGGATTATGAGACGAGCCTGCGGCACATCGCCGCGGCCCTGGCGGCGTCGTTCGCGTCCGCCCGATGAAACGTCCGGCCCGGCCGGACCCAATGCGCGGCCCGACCGCGGAGCCCCCGTGTCCGACGTCATCTCCTGCCACGACCTGAGCTTCGGCTACGACGACCGCGTCGTGCTCGACCACGTGGACATCCGCATCCCCGAGGGCGACTTCGTGTGCGTGGTGGGCGCCAACGGCAGCGGCAAGACGACCCTGCTCAAGCTCGCCCTCGGCCTGCTCGAGCCGACGCGCGGCCGCATCGAGGTCTACGGGCGGGCGCCGCGGCACACCCGGGGACGCATCGGCTACGTGCCGCAGCACCCGCGGCTCGACCCCCTGTTCCCCGTCTCGGCCCTGGACGTGGTGCTCATGGGCCGCCTCGGCTGCGGCGCCTCCCTGGGCAACTGGCGCGGCGCCGACCGCGACCGGGCCCGCGCCGCCCTGGCCGAGGTCGGCCTGAGCGACCGCGCCGGCCACCACTTCGCCGCCCTCAGCGGCGGGCAGAAGCAGCGCGTGCTCATCGCCCGCGCCCTGGCCGCCGACCCGGACCTGCTGCTCCTGGACGAGCCCACCGCCGGCCTCGACGCCCACGTGGAGGAAGGCTTCTACCGCCTGCTCGAGGAGCTGAACCGCCGGCTGACCATCGTGCTGGTTTCCCACGACCTGGGCTTCGTCTCGGGCTTCGTCAAGAGCGTGGTGTGCGTCGGGCGCGAAGTGCTCGTGCACCCGACCACCGAGATCACGGGCGAGATCATCGCCGACCTCTACGGCTCGGACATGCGGCTCGTGCGCCACGACCACCGCTGCAGCGAGGAAGGGCACCGGCATTGAGTTTCCTCGACGCCCTCGGCGACCACGCCTTCCTGCGCTACGCCCTGCTCGCGGGCGTGCTGGCCTCGATCCCCTGCGGGGTCGTGGGCAGCTTCGTGGTGATCCGCCGCATCAGCTACATCGCCGGCGGCATCGCCCACTCGGTGCTCGCGGGCCTGGGCGTGGTCCACTACCTGCAGGTGGTGCACGGCTTCACGGCGATCAGCCCCATGGGCGGCGCCGTGATCGCGGCGCTGCTGAGCGCGGCGGTGATCGGCGGCGTCAGCCTGCGCCACAACCAGCGCGAGGACACGGTCATCGGCGCGGTGTGGGCCATGGGCATGGCCACCGGCATCGTCTTCATCAGCCTGACGCCCGGCTACACCACCGACCTGATGAGCTACCTCTTCGGCAACATCCTGCTGGTGTCGGCGGCCGACCTGAAGCTCATCGCCCTGCTCGACGTGGTGGTGCTGGTGACGGTCGGGCTCTTCCACCGCCAACTGCTGGCCGTGTGCTTCGACGCGGAGTTCGCCGCCCTGCGCGGCGTGCACGTGCAGCGGTTCACCTTCCTGCTGCTCGGCCTGACCGCCCTGACGGTGGTGCTGCTGGTGTCGGTGGTGGGGATCATCCTGGTGATCGCGCTGCTCACCCTGCCCGCCGCCCTGGCCAACCTCTTCGCCCGGCGCCTGTGGCAGATGATGCTGTTCGCGGCGCTGCTCTGCGTGGGCCTGACGTCGGCGGGCCTGGCCATATCCTACGGGCCCGACCTGCCGGCGGGCGCGGTGACGATCCTGCTGACGGGCGGGGTGTTCTTCCTGACGTCGGTGCTGCGGAAGCGGGCCTGACGGATCGCGACCACCGCGGAAACAAAAACGCCGCCGGGTGACCGGTGGCGTCTTGTTTGGTGGAGGCGGCGGGAATCGAACCCGCGTCCGTAACCGGTTCCCCGGCGACATCTACATGCTTAGCCGCTTGTTGTTTAACCCGGGAAGAGGCCCAGCGGCCCGCCGCTTCAGGGGCTAGCCTCACTTTTGTTTCGCCCCGCGACCAGAGGCCTGACGCGGAACTATCCACCGTAAATGGCGCCCCTTGGCGGCGGTACGGTGGCCCCCCACCGCCGGGACGGGCAGCTTAACTAAGCCGCCAGTGCGAAGTTGTTTTCGTCACTTAATTGGTTTCCACCCGTTTAACGAGACTGGCGGGATCTCGGCATGCAGTCCCCGGTCCCCCGACCACGTCGAAACCAGGTCGCCCCCCACATTCAGCGGAGAAGTCCGGGACCGGACCGGCCTTCAATATAGCACACGGCCGGCCGGCCGGCCACGGCGATCGCAGGGGCTTCCGGCCCGCGGCCGCCCGTGGTACGATGCCGCGGTTGTGCCCCGCACCCCCTCCCCCGAGGTTCCATCGTGAAGTCCCGTCTGACCGTCGCGATCTGCCTGCTGCTGGCGCTCGCCGCGCCGGCGTCCGCCGTCGACCTGCCCCCCGGCGAGCAGCCGCCGCCGACGCCGCTCAGCCGCCTTGCGGCCGCCGGCACCGCCGACGACCACCCCGGCGCCGACCACGTGGTCGTCTTCGAGCACGCCGTCAACCGGGTCAAGCCCAGCGGCGTGACCGACGTGGACGGCTACCGCCTGGTGAAGGTGCTCACCCCGCACGGGGCGCGCGACCGCTCGGTGCTCGACTGGCACTACGATCCCCAGAGCCAGCACCTGGAGATCCGCGAGGTGAACGTCATCCGCGACGGCGAGCGCCTGCCCGTCGACGTGACGGCGGTGCAGGACCTGCCGGCGCCCCAGTCGATGATCTACTGGCGCGACCGGGTCAAGACCCTGCAGCTGCCCCGCCTGCGGGTGGGCGACGGCATCGAGGTGCGCACCTTCAGCAAGGGCTTCACCTACGCGCTGCTGGGCGAGGGCGGCGGCGCCGCGGGCGGCGCTTCCGGAGACGCATCCGGCGGATCGGACGCGGCCCCAGACGACAGTCGCTACATCCCCCCCATGCCCGGCGAGTACTTCGACATCGTGCTCTTCCGGGGCGACGCGCCCATCGTCGAGAAGCGCTACGAACTGGTGCTGCCCGCCGACAAGCGCCTGCACGCCGAGGTGTACAACGGCGGCCTCTACTCGAGCGTGACCTACGACGAGGCCACCACCACCTACGCCTGGTGGGGCCTGGACCTGCCCGCGCAGGTGCACGAGCCGGCCCAGCCGGACGCCTCGGACATCGTGCCCAAGGCCGTCATGGCCACGGCCGCGAGCTGGGAAGCCAAGAGCCGCTGGTTCTTCGACGTGAACCGCAACCAGTTCGAGGCCACGCCGGCCATCGCCGCGAAGGTGGCCGAGATCCTCGACGACGCCGGCCTGAAGCGCGCCGACGACGAGCGCAAGGCCAGGAAACTGGTGCACTGGGTGGCCCAGAACATCCGCTACAGCGGCCAGACCATGGGCGAGGGCGAGGGCTTCACCCTGCATCCGGGCGACATGATCTTCGAACAGCGCAGCGGCGTGTGCAAGGACATCGCCGGCATGCTCATCACCATGATGCGCGCCGCGGGGCTGGACGCCTACGCGGCCATGACCATGGCCGGCAGCCGCATCGACGCCGTGCCGGCCGACCAGTTCAACCACTGCGTCACGGCCCTGCGCCTGCCCGACGGCTCGTTCCGCATGTACGACCCGACCTGGGTGCCCTACAACAACGACATCTGGTCCAAGAGCGAGACCGAGCAGCACTACCTGGTGGGTTCGCCCGAGGGCGAGACCCTCAGCCGCATCGCCTACAGTCCGCCGGCGGAGTCGCCGCTGAAGATCAGGCACGAGGCGCAGCTCGCCCAGGACGGCACCCTCACCGGCACCTTCCGCTTCGACGGCGGCGGGGCGTCGGACAGCCGCCTGCGGCGCCTGGTGAACGGGTCGCGCATCCGCGAGCTGGACGCCGCCTGCGCCCGCATCCTGGCCGTGGTCAGCCCGCGCGTCCAGGACGTGCGCTGCACCCACCGCGCCGCCGACGACTTCGCGGGCGACATGTGGATCGAGATCGCGTACCGCATTCCCGGCTTCGCCGGCGCGGTGGCCGGCGAGTGGACCTTCACCAGCCCGATGATGCAGGTGGTGATGAGCAACGGCACCCTCTTCCGCGCGGGCGCCTCGTCCTGGGCGGACGCGCGCGAGACGGACCTCATGCTGTGGTACACCCAGCTCGTGGACGGCGAGGAGACGATCCGGCTGCCGGGCGGCTGGCAGCTCGCGGACGCGCCGGCCGTCGACCCGGTGGACGAGACCTACGCCGCCTTCAGCGGCACGGCCGCCCAGGACGGCCGCCGCCTCCGCGTGACCCAGCGGGCTGAGGTGCGCCGCCGGCAGATCCCGCCCGACGGGTATCCCGGCTTCGTCGCCGCCATGACCGCGGCGCGCACCTGGGCCGACCAGGAGTTCCGCTTCACGAAGGGAGGCCGCTGATGAAGAGCCTCACGATCCTGCTGCTCGTGGCCGCCGCCGGGCTGCCTGCATTGGCCGCCGCCGGCCCCGGCGTCTCGAACGGGCACGACCTCGACGCGCTGTGGGCCCGGGCCGAGGCGGGGCACGACCTCGCGCGCGAGGACGCCGTGGTGCTGCTCGACGACCTGTCCGTCACCGTCGCCGCCGACGGGACCATCGCCACCCGTCTGCACACCGTCGTGTGGATCGGCACCGCCCAGGGCATCCGGCACTACGCCGACCTGCGCGTGCCCTGGAACGCGGCGACGTCCACCCTCGACGTGGAACTGCTGCGCACCTGGCGCGACGACCGCTGGTGGCCCGACGCCGCACGCATCAGCGAGACGGCCGTGGTGCACACCCTGCCCTACGCCGTGCGCGCCGCCCCCGACTACGCCGACCTGCGGGAGACCATGCTGCTGCACGACGGCATCGAACTGCCCTGCCTCGTGGAGACGGCCTACACCATCACGGAGCGGGGCCGGCCGGTGGCGGACGGGTCGTTCGGGTTCCGCGTCGCGGATCCCGCGGTGCGGATCGCGCGGTCGGTGAGCCTGCCGGCGGGCGGCGAACTCGTCGTCGACGGCCGCTTCGGCGCGCCGGCGGCGCAGCGCGACGGCGCGTCGTGGACCTGGGTCGCCGAGGACGCGCCCCCCCACGCCTGGCCTGTCGCCGGCGACGTGCGGACCTACGAGCCGACGGTCTTCTGGTCCGCCGGCGCCGACGCGGCCGCCGCCGGCCGCGCCTGGTCCGACGCCTTCGAGGCGGCGGTGGCCGGGTACGACGCCGACGCCCTCGCTCCCGACCTGGGCGCCGCCGTGGCCGGGGCCGCCGGTGGCGTGGCCGAGGTCCGGGCGGTGCTCGGGTTCCTGCGCGACACGGTCCGGCCGGTCGGCACCGCGCCGGCGCCCTGGCGTTTCCGGCCCCGCACCGCTGCGCGCACCTGGGACACGGCGTACGGCCATGTCCTGGACCGGGCGGTCCTCGCCACCGCCGTCCTGCGCGGCCTGGGTTGGCGCGTGGCGCCCCGCTTCGCCGTCGAAGACGCGGCGTCGGTCGACCACGCCCTCGAACTGGGCCGCCTGGTGCTGGTCGTCGATCATGCCGGGGACGCGTCGGCGCTGATCGTCGACGCCGCGACGGGCGCGCTCGGCGACGGCGCCGACGCGGCGGCCCTGGTCGATCCCGCCGCAGCCACCACGGCGATCTCCGACGCGCCCGCGTCCGACTTTGCTCTCGTGATCAGCCTCGCGCCCGGGAAGGAGGGCGCCTGGCAGGGCACGGGCCGGCTCGCGACCCGCGGCCTCTTCGCCACCGCGGCGCCGTTCCTCGCCGGCGGCGACGGGGTGCGCGACCACGTCGCGGCGGTGGTGGGCTCGGTGCTCCCGGACGCGACGGTGGACGGCGTGAACGTCCGGCTCGCCGGGCCGGGAAGGCACGAGGTCGAGTTCGCCGTGACGGTGCCCGCGCCCGAGGGCGACGAGATGCGCTTCGTCGTCGGCTCGCCCGCCGGCGGCCTGCCCGCGGCCCTGCCCCACGACGTGAACGTGGCCGACGCGGCGCGGCAGTCGCCCATCGCCTGGCGCGGGGCCGCGCGCCAGAGCGTCACCCTGCGCCTGGATCTCGGCGGGCGCACCGTGGTGCACCGGCCGGCCGATCGCGACCTGAGCGCTGACAGCGGCCTCTTCCAAGCCGTGACGACCGCTGACGACGACCGGCTGACCTTCCGGCGCGAGCTCACGCTCGTGGCCGCGCGGGCTCCGGAGCACTGGCCGTCGGTGCGCGGGCTGCTGCTGGCGGAGACCGACGCCGCCGCGGCGACGATCGTGCTGGGCCCGGCTTCGGCCGCGGACTAGGCACAAGGACGACCGCAACGCCGAAGGCGCGCCGGGATCCGGCGCGCCTTCTCGCGTTCGGCAGCGGTGGGGACGGGTCTACTTCTCCGCCACCAGCAGCTTCATGTACGCCTTGATGTCGGTGCACCCGTCGAAGCCCCACGTCGCCTCGATGACGGCGTCCTGGCGCTCGCGCGAGATCACCGCCTCGCTGTTGGCCCGGAACTTGGCGATCAGTTCGTCGTCGCTGAGCGGGTTCTGCGGGCTGCCCTTGGCGTGGTCGACGGTCTTCTCGAAGGAGCGCCCGTCGCTGGTCGTGATGGTCGCGATGGCCCGCTTGGTGCCGGGGAACATGGCGTCGATCTCGGCGTTGGCCACGACCTTGATCTTGCCGAGCAGCGCCCGGATGCGCGGGTCGAAGAGCTTGTCCTGCTCGAAGCTGTTGGGGTAGACGCCGCCGTCGGCCGCGACGGCCGCCAGGCAGTAGGGCAGGCTGTGGTCGGCGGTCTCCTTGGTCTGCGGATCGTACTTCGAGGGGTCCGAGAGGATGTCCGCGCCGCGGGCGGTGGTCTGGATGTGGATCGAGGCCACGTCCTCGGCCACCAGGCCGTTCTCCTTCATGATGCCCTGCACCGCCGACATGGGCTGGTGCGTGAGGGCCTCGGTGGGGAAGGCCTTGTAGCCGCAGTCGGTGATGAGGAACGTCTCCCCCAGCCCCTCGAGCAGGATCTCCGGCTTCAGCTTCACGGTCGGGATGACGTGTTCGAAGCCCTCCTTGCCCTCGATGACCTCGACGGGTCCCTCGTAACCCTCGGCGGCCATCTGGGCCGCGAGCACGCCGGCCTGGGTGGCCAGGGGGTCGGCGGTGTTCTTCATGTTGGTCAGCGCGCCGGCCACGACGCCGCCCTGGGTGTAGTGGCTGCTGCCGCTGATGCCCGCCGCGGCGACCATCTGCGCCCGGTCCAGGCCGTACATGCGACCGGCCACGAAGGGGCTCACGAACTGCGTCAGGGTGGCGTGGTGCCAGCCCACCTCGCGCACGCCCGGGAAGCAGGCCAGGCACCAGCGCATCTCCAGCTCGTACGCGATCATGATGCCGACCAACGCCTCGCGGCCGTCGCGGCCCAGGGCTTCGGCCGGACTGATGGCGCCGAAGATGATGTCCGAGGGATGGCTCGGGTCCTGCTCCCAGTAGATGTCGTTGTAGTCGAGGGCCCGCACCAGGAGGCTGTTCATCAGGGCCGCGCCGGCGGCGTTGGTCCGGGCGCCGGTGCCGATGAGCGTGCTCTCGGGCGTGCCGCCCTGGCGGGCGATGAAGCGGTACATGGCGGCCATGTCCCTGTTGTTCACGGCGGCCAGGGCGCAGCCCACGCTGTCCAGCAGGAAGCGCTTGGCCTCCTTGATGGAGACCGCGGGGATGTCCTCGTATTTCAGGTTGATGGCGAAATCGGCCATCCTGCCGGTCAGGCTGTCTTGGGGGGCGTGGCTCATCTCGGGTCGCCTCCAGGCGGTCGGGAGTGCGGGGATTTCAAACGGGGCGGCCGTAGCCGCCCCGTCGTGCGGGCCGGGCCCGCGTCTGCATGGGCCCAGTCTAGGTCTAGACCACGCCCTGGTCCAGCATCGAGTCGGCGACCTTCAGGAAGCCGGCGATGTTGGCGCCGTTGACGTAGTTGCCCGGCGTGCCGAACTCGTTGGCGGCCGCCATGCTCGCTGCGTGGATGCTCTTCATGATGCCGTGCAGTTTCTGATCGACCTCTTCGCGGGTCCAGTTGTAGCGCATGCTGTTCTGCGACATCTCCAGGCCGGAGACCGCCACGCCGCCGGCGTTGGCGGCCTTGCCCGGACCGTAGAGGATCTTCGCGTCGACGAAGTGGTTCACGCCGTCGGGAACCGTCGGCATGTTCGCGCCCTCGCTGACGACGTAGACGCCGTTGCGCAGCAGGTTCTTGGCGTCCTGCTCGTTGATCTCGTTCTGGGTCGCCGAGGGGAACGCGCAGTCGGCCTTGTGGTCCCACAGGGGATTGTGGTCCATGCCCGGATCGACGGCGGTGTAGACGGCGCCGGGGAACTTGTCGGCGTACTCCTTCACGCGGCCGCGCCTGACGTTCTTCAGATCCATCAGGAAGGCCAGCTTCTCGCGCGTGAAGCCCGCCTCGTCCAGGATGTAGCCGCCGCTGTCCGAGCAGGTGATCGGCTTGGCGCCCAGGTCGAGCAGCTTCTCGATGGTGTACTGGGCCACGTTGCCGGAGCCCGAGACCAGGGCGGTCTTGCCCTCGAGGGTCTCGTTGCGCGTACCCAGCATCTCGGCCGCGAAGTACACGGCGCCGTAGCCGGTGGCCTCGGGCCGGATGAGGCTGCCGCCCCAGTTCAGGCCCTTGCCCGTCAGCACGCCCACGAACTCGTTGCGCAGCTTCTTGTACTGGCCGAAGAGGAAGCCGATCTCCCGGCCGCCGACGCCGATGTCGCCCGCCGGGACGTCGGTGTTGCCGCCGATGTGGCGGAAGAGCTCGCTCATGAAGCTCTGGGTGAAACGCATGACTTCGAGGTCGCTCTTGCCCTTGGGGTCGAAGTCCGAACCGCCCTTGCCGCCGCCCATGGGCAGCGTCGTCAGGCTGTTCTTGAAGACCTGCTCGAAGGCCAGGAACTTGAGGATGCCCAGGTTCACGCTCGGATGGAAACGCAGGCCGCCCTTGTAGGGGCCGATGGCGCTGTTCATCTCGATCCGGAAGCCCTTGTTGACCTGGACCTCGCCCTTGTCGTCCACCCAGGGGACACGGAACAGGATGACACGCTCGGGCTCGACGATGCGCTCCAGGATCTTGGCCTTGCGGTACTCCGGACGCTTGTCCAGCACCGGCCAGATGGATTCGACGACCTCTTCGACCGCCTGGTGGAACTCCACTTCCGCAGGGTTCTTGGCGATGACGTTTTCCATGAAGGCAGCAACGTTCTGGGCCATTTCGACTCTCCTTTGGTAGTTGGCATCGTCCGAATCCGAAGCAGCGCCTGGGCGACCCGGGGCGACTCCCGAAACCGTTTGGAAAACATGGAAACCTGTTTATCCGTTGGCAAGGATTTTCGCCCCCCGGTGTCGGAAATTGTTGCCTCAAAAACGGTTAATCCGGTTCGGTATTTCAAGTACTTGGCGCGCACATTATTGCACAAATGTGTTCAAAACCGGCGCCGGGCCCTGCCGCAGGGTCGCCAGGCGCCGTGCCGGCGTCCGGCCGCGGGGCGGGCGATCGGGTCGGCGACGGGCTTGCCATGGGCCGGCGGAATGGGCAGTATGGCGGTGGGAATCGTCCCACCGCACCCGAAGAGACGGGAAGGAGAAAGACGATGGACTTTCACGAACTGCAGAAGACCCGCGTGGGCGACCTGCGCGAGATGATGAAGGAGCACTGCCCGGAGACGACGGGAGTCGTCGGCATGAAGAAGGACGAGCTGGTGGCCGCCCTGGCCGAGAAGCTCGGCATCGAGGCCCCCCACAAGCACGTGGCGGCGGGCCTGGGCAAGCGCGCCATCAAGGCCGAGATCCGCGACATGAAGGTCAAACGCCAGGCCGCCCTCGCGGCCGGCGACGGCGCCGAGCTGAAGAAGTTCCGGCGCCTGATCCATCGCCGCAAGCGCCGGCTGCGCCGGATGATGTCCCTCGACTAGCCCCGGCGGGCACCGGACGCACCAGGGGCGGCCCCGCGGCCGCCCCTGTCCGTATCCGGCCGCTCCCGCGCCGCCCCGCTAGTCGGGATCGTCGAGCCGCCGCGCGGCGTTGGTCACCGCGCCGATCATCGCCGCCAGGCCGCTGCCCGCCTCGACCTCCAGGTCGCTGACGAAGGTCACGTCGAGCATGCCCGGCATGCGCACGCCGGTGCGCGAGTAGTTCATCTCGGCCAGGGCCAGACTCCAGCCCTGGAACCAGCACTCGAGCTGGTAGAGCCGGGTCTGGTCGCCCGCGAAGTGGACCAGCAGGTCGATGTCGCTGTCGGGCCGGGCGGTGCCGTTCTTCACCGAACCGTAGAGGTACACGCCCTTGACCTGGAACCGCTCGCGGTCGAGGGCCCGCACCATGCGCTCGGCCATGCGGAACCGCCAGCGCCAGAACTGCCGGGGCTCGTGCAGCGGCTGCGGTGCGCTGGCGGTGCCGCCGACGCTGCGGGCCGCCTCCTCCGGGCCGAGCGCCGCGAGGGCGCGGTCCTGGTCGCCGTTCAGGTACACGTGCAGCACGTCGCCCCCCGTGACCGCCGGCACGTCGATGACGCGCACGCATGCGGCGAGATGGGCGTGGTCGGGCAGCAGTTCGGGCAGCAGGTTGGCGCTGCCGGTCAGGAATTCGGCACTGAAGACCACGTCGGCGTCGTCCGGGTACAAAGGCAGGTAGCGGATCTGCGCCTCGACCAGATCCTGGAAGAAGTGGGTGCCGAAGCTGAGGTCCGGCAGGTAGTTGCCCACCTTGCGGGCCACCTCGATCAGCATCGCCGTGTTGTTGATGTCGGCGTAGGTCACGCGCACGCCCAGCTTGATGTCGCCCCGGCTGCCCCAGCGCCCCGGCCCGATCAGGATGAAGCGGCGCTTGGGGAGCAGGCCGTTCAGCAGGCCCACGGCCCGGCCCACCTCGGCCATGGCCTCGGCCGAGGGCAGCTTGCCGTACACGGCCGGATCCACGTACACGATGTGGGAGATCGGCGGCACGTAGCCGTTGGAGATGTGGCGGTGCGCCGTGAAGATGACGCGGTCGGCCGGGATGTCGGTGGGGATCGGGGCCGGCGCCGCGTCGCCCGTCATGGCCTGCGGGCGGCACTGCAGCAGGTAGAACTCCTTGCCGTCGTGGGCGAATTCCAGGTCGACCGGCGTGTTCATGTACTGGGACAGGGTGCTCAGCAGGGCGTTCATCTTGTCGATGAAGTCGGTGCCGCCGAGCAGCCCCTCCATGTCCGGCACGAGGTCGTCGTTCTGCGGATCGATCATCAGGCGCGAGACCTGCTCGAGCCGCCCGTTGCGCAACACGGAGAAGACCTTGTCGATGAGCGGGTACTGGCCGTCCGCCTCCTTCAACAGGGCCTCCAGCGGCACGGTCTCGAACGAGTTCGTCTCGAGGTTGATGACGTCGGCGTAGCGCGGGCAGTAGCGCAGGATCTCGTCGAGGGACTGGTTGGCGCGCAGACCCGGCTGCGACGGCACCGCCAGCACGGGGAAGTCGTCGGCGGTGCGATCGACCGCGCGGGTGCCCAGGCCCGGCACCAGGCGGATCAGGCCGTCGTCGCGCTGGATGCGCGGCGACCAGCGGAACTCGTTCAGGCTGAAGGCCACCCCCGCGAAGGCCGGCAGCCAGTAGCGCCCGACGCGCGTGCCGACGACCTCCTGGATGAGAATGCCCATCTCCTCCACGAACTCCTGCAGGCCCCGCTCGCGGCGGTACTCGATGGGGTCGGGCCCGAGCACCGACGCCCACACCTCGGCCACGGCCTCGAGCAGGGCGTCCATGCGCTCGGTCTTGTTGCCCTGGTTCGCCAGGAAGAGGCTCTTGTACTTGCCGGAGAAGGCGGTGCCGAAGCGGTCCTCGAGCAGGCTCGAGCTGCGGATGATCAGCGGCACCTCGCCGAAGTAGTCCAGCGCGCGCGAGAGGCCGGTGAGCACCTCGGGCGGGAACGAGCTGTTCTTGAACAGCTGGATCATGTTGGGGTACTCGCGGCGGACCTGCGTGATGTCCTTGAACTTCTGGTCCATCACGTCTTCGAGGTCGTTCAGCTTGATGAAGTCCATGATCGCGTCGGAGATGATCGACCACGTGCGCGGGAACTTCACCTCGCCGAGGCCGAGCTGGGCGATCTCGGGCTGCTCGAGGATCCAGCGGGCGAGCAGCAGGCCCGACGCCTTGCCCCCCAGCTTGCCGTAGCTGCCCTGGGGCATGATCACGTGGTCGAGGATGTTGTGGAAGTCGGTGATGCGCACCACTTCCTTGGCCACGTTGATGAAGTCGAGCTGCTCGGTGAGGAAGCGCTGGATCAGCGAGACGCGCAGGCTCTTCAGGGTGCTGTGGTTCAGGCCGCTGCGCCCGAGCAGGAGCTCGTGGTACTTGCGGATGGCCTGGGCGATCTCGGGCATGGTGCTGCGGGGGTCGCCCACCACCGTGCTGAAGAAGCCGGCCTCCTCCTCCTTGACCCACTTCTCGAGCCGCTGCTCGATCTCCTCGTCGCCGAGGAATTCGGCCGCCAGTTCGAAGGGCGCGCCGCTGAACAGCGGCGAGCCCTCGAGGTCGAGCCGGAAGCCGGGCGCGTTGCCGTCACGCACCGAGACGCCCGACTGGGCGTCGTCGAACTCGGCCAGCATCTGCTGGGCGCCCGACAGGCCGATGGAGCAGAGATGGTTCAGCATCTTGCGCGAGACCCGCAGGAACTGTTTCCTGCGGGTCCGGCGCATCTCGTCGATCCGGTCGCGCCAGTTGCCGACCGGAAGATCGGGGCTGTCGGGGCGGTCGGTCACGCCATCACACCCATCCCCGGTCGCGGCAGGCGGCCGCCACCCGGTTGATGGCCACGACGTAGGCCGCGTCGCGCATGTACAGCTTCTGCTTGCCCGCCAGGTCGCTGATCGAGTGGTAGGCGGCGGTCATCTTCTGGTCCAGCTTCTCGAGGACCTCCTCACGGGGCCAGAAGTAGTTCATGTTGCACTGCACCTGCTCGAAATAGCTGCAGGTGACGCCGCCGGCGTTGGCCAGGAAGTCGGGGATCACGAAGATGCCCCGCTTCTCGATCTCGGCGTCGGCCTCGGGCGTGGTCGGGCCGTTGGCGCCCTCGACGATGATCTTCACCCGGGCGGCGATGCGGCCGACGTTCTTGCCCGTGATCTGGTTCTCGAGCGCCGCGGGAATCAGGATGTCCACGTCGCGGTCGATCCAGTCGTCGCCAGGGATGACCTCGTAGCCCTTGTCCTTCGCCTTGGCCTTGTCGATGCCGCCGAACCGGTCGGTGATGCCGCGCAGCTCGTCGAGGTCGACGCCGCTGTCGCGGTGGAAGGCGTAGGTGGTCTGGTCGGCCTGGTCCCAGCTCGACACGCAGACGACCTTGCCGCCCAGCTGCTGGTAGAGGTCGATGGCGTACTGGGCGACGTTGCCGAAGCCCTGCACGCTGGCGGTGGTGTCGGCGGCCGCGAGCCCCTTCTCGGCCAGGGCCTCCCGCAGGCAGTAGACCACGCCGTAGCCCGTGGCCTCGGTGCGGCCGAGGGAGCCGCCCATGCCCACGGGCTTGCCGGTGATCATGCCGGGGTAGTGGCCGCCGGCGATGTGCTCGTATTCGTCGAGCATCCACAGCATGTGCTGGGGGTTGGTCATGACGTCGGGCGCGGGCACGTCGGACACGGGGCCCACGTTGCGGGCGAGCTGCCGGATCCAGCCACGGCAGATCTGCTCCTGCTCGCGGGCGCTCAGGTTGTGCGGGTCGCAGATCACGCCGCCCTTGCCGCCGCCGAGGGGGATGTCGGCCACGGCGCACTTCCACGTCATCCACATGGACAGGGCGCGCACCGTGTCGATCGTCTCCTGCGGATGGAAGCGGATGCCGCCCTTGCTCGGGCCGCGGGCATCGTTGTGCTGGACGCGGAAGCCCTGGAAGACCTTGACCTTGCCGTCGTCCATGCGCACCGGGATGGTGAAGTGGAACTCGCGCAGGGGGCTGCGCAGCAATTCGCGGGTGCCCTCGTCCAGGCCGATCAGGTCGGCGATCTTGTCGAACTGGGTCCGCGCCATCTCGAACGGATTGAAGGACGGATCGTGTGCCATGGCCGGTCTTCCTCTGCTGGGGTGTGCGGACGGGCGTCGCGTCCCGTCACCTCACGCGCGGCCGGCCCCGGGGCCGGCGGGATTTTCCGGAAATCTCACCACGCCATCTCCGGCAGGCAAGAAGATTCTCACTCGCCGGCGGCCGCGGCGGCTCCGTCCGGGCGCCGCACCACGCCCCGGCCGCTGCGGCCGTCGATGAGCACCTCGAGGGGGGCGTCGAGGCGGATCCGGCGCAGGAACCGGCCCACCTCCTCCCCGGGCTGGGCGTCGAACCAGTCCCAGTCGAGGCGGCCGTTGCCGCGGGTCGAGTTCACCGTCAGGTAGCCCACCTGGAAGCTGGTCAGGTTCTGGAAGAAGTGGGTGCCCTGGCTCGGCGTGACCTTGAAGTCGTCGAGGTCGGTCTCGACGATGACGCGGGCCCCCGAGATCTGCTCCCAGCGCACGGGGATGCCGAGCCAGCGGTCGGACGAGCCCCAGCGACCCGGCCCGATCAGCAGGTAGGGCCGTGCGTCCTGGACCATGGCGCGGTTGGCCTTGCCGATCTCGTCGGCGATGGCCTGGGTCTCGGCCCGGTCGAAGCGGTCGCGGGGCACGTAGAGGATGTCCCGGATCTGGTCGCGCCGACCGTTGCCCAGGGCGACGTCGGTGGCGACGAGGGCATCGTCGTCCGCGAGGGCTTCCGGCGGGACCTCGGGCGCGTCGTAGCCGGCGGCCAGGGGACGGATCTGCAGGAAGCCGAACTGGTGCGGCCGCAGCTCGCCGTCGCCCAGCACGACGGCGAACTCGATCTCCACCTCGGCGCTCATGGTGCGGCGGCCGAGTTCGAGCAGCAGGCGCAGGATCTCCGCGAGGGGGAACAGGTCCGCCTTCAGCACGTGGGCGAAGGTCACCAGCCGCGAGCCCGGCCGGTGGATCCCGTCGTAGATCATGTTGTTCTCGGGCGAGAAGACCGACCCGATGGGCTCGAGGGTGCCGTGCCGCTCGGCGTCCGCCAGTTCGAGGTGGGCCAGGTTGAAATCGTCCCGGTCGCCCGGATACGCCTCGGGGTGGCTGATGTCGACCGCCCAGAACCGCCGCTGGGAGAGTTTCAGCCAGTCGTTGATGGTGCCGAACTGGGGCAGCGAGGTCGGGTTCGCCGGGCTGAAGCGCAGGGCCCGGCCCCCCTCCACCACGGTGCGCCCGAGGCCCAGGGCCACGGTGGCCACCCCGTCCCTGGGATCCATGCCGTCGGCCGGATAGAAGTTCGACGAGTTGGCCACGCCCGAGAAGTGCGGGTAGTCGAAGTTCTCGTACCGCTGCCCCACCATCTGCTGGATGATGACGGCCATCTTCTCTTCCTCGATGCGGTTGCTCGTGGCCTCGATGTAGCTCTTGGCCGCCCGCGAGTAGGCCGAGGCGAAGACGAGCTTGATGGCGTCGCAGAGCTGGTCGAGGCGCACCTTCAGGTCGTCGTGGCTGTTGGCCAGCATGTAGGTCGAGTAGACCCCGGCGAAGGGCTGGAACTGGCTGTCCTCGAGCAGGCTGCTCGAGCGCACGGCCAGGGGGTAGCGCACCTGCTCGAGGAAGGCCTCGAGGTCGCCGTAGATCTCCGACGGCAGCTTGGCCGCGAGGAAGGCCGCGTTGATCTCCTCGTCCGGCATCTCGCCGGTGACCCGTGCCCGCAGGTCGTCCTGCTTCATGAACGAGTCGAAGACGTCTGTGCCCACCACCGCCGTGGACGGCACCTGGATCAGGGTGCCGGGGTAGCGGTTGGTGACGCCGTAGCGGAACAGGATCGAGTTCATGAAGGCGAGACCGCGCCCCTTGCCGCCGAGCGAGCCGCCCCCGATGCGCACGAAGGCGCTGCTGGTGTCGAAGTGCCGGCGCGAGAAGTCGGCCACGACGCCACGCTGGCTCTCGGTGCGGAAGCGGGCGATGATCCGGATCAGGTACTCGCGCAGGTCCTCCACCTCGGCGAACTCCGTCACCTTCACCGGGCGCAGGTCGGCGGCCAGCTCGAACTCCGTGCGGGCGCGCAGCCAGTTGCTGAAGTGGTCGTGGCTCGCGTGATGCCGGATCGATTCGCCCGGCACGGTCCGCAGCAGCTGCAGCAGCGTCTTGAGGTCGGGCGCGCGCCCCACCTCGGTGCCGTCCGGCAGGCGGAAGACGAAGTCGCCGAAGCCGAAGTTCTCGAGCATGAAGTTGCGCAGCTCCTGCAGCAGGTGCCGGCTCTTCTTGCGGATGAAGCCGGCGCCGATCTCGTCGGCCACCTCGCTGAGGTCCTCGTCCGTCGACTGCAGCACGGCCGGCGTGTGGGGGTCGACGAACTTCACGCGGCGGATGAACTCCACCCCCGCATCCGGGTTCTCGACGCCCTGCCAGGGGAAGCGCCCGTCCGAGATCACGCCCAGCAGCGAGTCCTTGTACTCCTGGTAGTACTCCCAGGCCTCCTCGAAGGTGTTGGCCAGGAGGATCTTGGGCCGCGCGCGCAGGCGCAGCAGGCGGTGGCTGATGTTGATGCCCTCGACCATCAGGCTCTGGGTCTGGTTCAGCACCTCGGTGTAGATCAACGGCAGGTAGGACGAGTAGAAGCGCACCGAATCCTCGATGAGCAGGATGCAGCGCACGTCGCCGTAGCGCGTGTCGTGGGCGACGTTCTTGCGGTCCTCGCAGTACTTGATGATCCCGAGCAGCAGGCGGACGTCGCCGTTCCACAGGAAGTAGCGGTCGATGCAGCGGACCGTGTCGCGCTCCTGCAGGTGCTGCAGCTCGCGGGGGTTGAAGGCGAGGTTGTAGATGTCGAGTTCGGGGTGCCGTCGCTTGACCCGACGGGCCAGCTGGGTGGCGTCCATGTCGCCGAGCCGGCTCATGGTGATGACCATGTCGTAGCGACGGGTCTCCATGAGGCGCAGGGCCTCCTCGCCCGTCGAGGCCCGCGTCACGTGGGGCGGGAAACTCAGGTTGAGCTCGCGGTACTCGTTCAGGAGCACCTCGGTCAGCCGGCCCCCCTCCTCCAGGGTGAAGGCGTCGTACATGCTCGCCACCAGCAGGATCTCCTGCACCCGGAACGGCATGAGGTGGCCGAAACCGGTGAACGAACGGGTGTTGCGCGTGTCCGAGAGTCGGGGCATGGGACGGCTTCCTTGCGGCTGGTGGCACGGTCGGTCGCTGGGGGCAACTTACCACAGGCCCGCACGACGGGCCAGTGCGGCCTCCCCCCGCCTCGCCGTCGCTCAGAACCCGAAGCCGAAAGCCAGCCGGACCTCGCCGCCCCGGGCCCCGGCCGGCTCGGCGAACACGGTCTCGTGGGCACGGGGCACGGCCCAGCCGACGAGGGCGCCCACCGACGCGCCGGCGAGGATGTCGGTGGGGAAATGCCGTCCCGCCCGGTAGCGCAGGTAGCCCGTCGTCGAGGCCGCCGCGAGGCATCCGCCCCACACCCACGCCTCGGCGTCGGCGTCGGGGTGCAGCCGGGTGTAGACGGTGGCGAAGAAGACCATGGCGGCGAAGGCGTTGGCGGTGTGGCCGGACGGGAACGACCGCGTCGTGGTGCGGGCGCCGCGCAGGGCCGCCGGAATCGCCGGATCGTCGCTGTAGGCGTAGGGGCGCGGCCGGCCGACGAGGTTCTTCAGGAGATAGGTGATGCCCGTGGTCACGAGAGCCGTCTCGAGATACATGACGGCGATGTCGTCGCGCTGCCCACCGTGGCCCGCGTCGAGCGCGAGGCCGAGGGGCGCCGCGGCGCAGGCCGCCACGAGCCAGTCGCTGGCCCGGGCCGCGGCCGGCGACCAGTTGTCGACCGCGGAGCGGTCCAGGGCGTTCAGCGCCGCCGGGTCCAGGGGCTCTCCGGCCGCCGGTCCCGGTTCGTCTCCCCGGTCGAGCCACCAGCCCAGACCGTAGGCCAGCACGCCGCCGACGACGAGCGGCGCGTCGACCCCGTCACCCGTCCGGTAGCCTGCCTGGGCGGCGGCCTCCCTCGGGGCCGTGACGCCGGCCAGGGCCAGGACCACCAACGTCGCCGCGGCCCGGCGACCGGAACGGGACCGGCCGGCCGTCGGCGGTGTCGAGTGGCGATGCGGTCCGCTCATGGTTGCTCCCGGAGTCGCGGGGAAATCACGGTGGCGGCGGGCGGGACGATATCAGGGCCCGCCCACCCCGTCCAGCCCGTCGGCCGCGACCGGGAGGGCCGCAGACGCGACGACCCCGGGCAGCGGGCCCGGGGTCGTCGGTCGCCGGGACGGGGCGGCCGGGTCAGGCCTTGAACTCCACGCCCTGGGCCAGGTGGATCTCGCCGCCCCAGTTGATGGTATTTGTCTGCCGACGCATGTACATCTTCCAGGAGTCGGAACCGGACTCGCGCCCGCCGCCGGTCTCCTTCTCGCCCCCGAAGGCGCCGCCGATCTCGGCGCCCGAGGTGCCGATGTTGATGTTGGCGATGCCGCAATCGGAACCGAGGAAGCTGAGGAAGGCCTCGCCCTCGTTCACGCTGTCGGTGTAGATGGCGCTGCTCAGACCCTGCGGCACGTCGTTGTGCATCCGGAAGGCCTGGTCGATCTTCCTGTACTTCATCACGTACAGGATCGGCGCGAAGGTCTCGCTCTGCACGATCGGCTTGCGGTTGTCGATCTCGATGATCGTCGGCTGCACGAAGGTGGCCGCCCCGAAGGGCTTGAGCACCTTGCCGCCGTACAGCACCTTGCCGCCCTGCTCCCTGGCCGCCTTGATGGCGTCCTCGTAGTCCTTCACGGCGCCCTCGTCGATCAGGGGACCCATCAGCGTCGCCGGATCCAGCGGATCGCCGATGTTCACGCGCTTGTAGTTGGCGATGAGCTTCTTCACGAAGGTGTCGTAGACCTTCTCCTGGATGATCAGGCGGCGCGTGCTGGTGCAGCGCTGGCCCGCGGTGCCGACGGCGCCGAAGAAGGCGCTGGCCAGGGCGCCCGTCAGGTCGGCCTTCTCGCTGATGATGATGGCGTTGTTGCCGCCGAGCTCGAGGATCGCCCGGCCGAGGCGCGCGCCCACGACGCCGCCGATGCGCTGGCCCATGCGGGTCGAGCCGGTGGCGCTGATCAGGGGCACGTCGTGGTCGTTGACCAGCTTCTCGCCGATGGTCGAGCCGCGGCCGATGGTCACGCAGCTGATGCCGGGCGTGATGCCGTTCCGCGCGAAGACCTCGTTGACGATGTTCTGGCAGGCGATGGCGCAGAGCGGCGTCTTGCTCGAGGGCTTCCAGATGCAGCTGTCCCCGCACACCCAGGCCAGGGCGGTGTTCCAGGCCCACACGGCCACCGGGAAGTTGAAGGCGCTGATGACGCCGACGACACCCAGGGGGTGCCACTGCTCCATCATGCGGTGCTTGGGCCGCTCGCTCTGCAGCGTCGGGCCGCTCAGGTTGCGGCTTAGCCCCACGGCGAAGTCGCAGATGTCGATCATCTCCTGCACCTCGCCCAGACCCTCGGTGTGGATCTTGCCCATCTCCAGGCTCACCAGGGCGCCGAGCATCTCCTTCTTCTCGCGCAGGGCCTCGCCGATCTGGCGCACGACCTCGCCGCGCTTCGGCGCGGGCAACGCCCGCCAGTCGAGGAAGGCCTGCTTGGCGTACTTCATCACCACGTCGTAGTCCTTCGTGCTGGCCTGCTCGATCTTCGCCAGCACCTCGCCCGTGGTCGGGTTCCTGGTGACGAGCATGTCCTTGCTGTTCGCGAACCACTCGCCGCCGCAGTTGGCGCCCTTCATGGTGGGCTTCAGGCCCAACGTCCGGAAGATCTGGGCCTTGGTCACCTTCCTGGTCGCCTGCGTGGTCTTCTTGGCCATGGCTATCGTTCCTTTACCTGGTTGTCGCCGTCTCCGGCGGGGTGGTCCGGTCAGTAGACCGTCAGTTCTTCCTTGCATGTGATCTCGAGGGTCGCCAGCTCGTCGAGCACCGGATTGTAGATCTCCGGCGTGACGGGCCGCAGGACCCCGCGGGCGGAAATGCCGCCCTCCAGGATGAGCCGGGCCGCGATGGCCGCGGGCAGGGACACCGTGCGCGACATGGAGGTGTCGCCGTAGCGGATCCCGAAGTCGACGAGGCTGCTGGTCAGGCGTTCGTAGTGGTTGTCCTCCGGGAACCACGCCTTGAACTCGTGGAACAGGACGACCATGTCGCGTTCGCCCGGGTTGTAGGTGAGCTTGTCGAGCATGATGTCGCCGAGGGCGTCGAGCGGCGACACCGCGGCGCGGCCGATGGGCCGGCGCGAGAAGAGGCCGAGCCAGTGCATGTTCCACGGCGGCAGCGTGTCCGCCGGCAGGCCCATGCGGTGGGCGGCCACGACGCGCAGGTCGTCCTCCGGGCCGGCGCCGAGCAGACCCCGCATGTAGTCGGCGTAGGTGAGGTCGGCCGCCGGCCTTTCGGCCATGTCGAGCATGCCCACCTTGACGAGGTTGTGCATGGTGTCGCACCAGCCGATGTAGCGCAGCGTGCCCCGGAACAGCGACCGCACTTCGGCGCCGAGACCGTAGATCTCCCGGTACTCGAGGCTGTCGCGGTTCGGGTAGGCCTCGAACACGCCCGCCCCCGGCACGGTCAGCAGGTGCATGTCGCGGAAGAGACGCTCCGGCTCCACGATCACCTCGTGGTTGTCGCGCCAGTAGCGCGCCCCGTTGCGGCTGGCCAGCAGCACGCCCCGCGGCGCCCACGAGAACTTGTAGCCGAAGGGGTTGTCGTTGGCCTCGGGCGCCGGCAGACCGCCGCAGTACGAACGGAAATGCCGGATCTTGCCGCCGCGCGCGTGCACGTCGTCGATGATGCGCATGGCCGACATGTGGTCGATGCCCGGATCGAGGCCGATCTCGTTGAGGAAGATCAGGTCCTTGTCGCGGGCGTCGGCATCGAAGGCCTGCATCTCCGGCGACACGTACGAGGCCGTGACCAGGTTGCGCCGGTGCTGGAGGCAGTGGTTGGCCACCAGCGGGTGGTAGCTGTACGGCACGAGGCTGATCACCAGGTCGTGGGCCGCCACCAGCTCCGACAGGGCGCGGTCGTCGTCGAGCACCAGGCGCAGGGCCGTGCCGTTGGGCTCGTCGCCGATCAGCTTCTGGGCGTCCTCGACGGCGAGGCTGGTCACCGTCAGGGCGTAGTCGCGCCGCAGCAGGTACCGGATCAGGGGACCCGCCACCATGCCCGCGCCGAGCACCAGGATCTTCTTCACGCTCGTCCCCTCCCCGGCCGGCGACCCCGTCACCGGCCCGCCTTGTCCAGGTGTTCCTGCAGATACCGGTAGCCCGGGGCGAGCTCGCCCCGGTGACAGATGACGGCCTTCTTCAGGTGCGGCGGCAGATGCAGCGCCTCGAACCCGACGGCGTAGTCGGCCTGGGCCAGGGCCGGCACCATCGCGCCCAGCACCGAGCTGAAATGCAGCGAACTCTCCCGCGGCAGCTCGCACGGCAGGTTGTCCACCGACATGACCACGGGCCCCGGACCGACCACGCCGTCGGCGACGGTGTCGGTCTCGGGATCGTACACGTAGCAGGGCGCATCGGGCATGGGCGCCTTCAGCGTCACCTCGATGCTGCCCCCGATGTCGCAGCTGATGTCGCCGATGACGCGCAGGCGCGGCGATCGATCGGGCCCGAAGTTGGCCCGGACCCACTTCTTCGTGACCAGGCGCGGGTAGGCGTCGGTCCAGTAGATGGTGTTCAGCAGCGCGTCGAGGTGGGGCAGGTGCCGCTCGAAGACGCCGCGGTAGTTCTCCGGGCGCTGGTAGTAGTCCTGCAGCACGAACTGGGCCTCGTCGGACCGCGGCCGCACCATGTCCTCCTCGCGGAAGGTCACCTTGAGCAGGGGCCCGCGTCCGGCCACGTCGCCCTCGGCGGCGGCGGCCAGTTCGGCCGGCGTCACCTCGGTGACGGGCAGGCAGTCGAGGATCGCCGCGCAACCCCGGGCCACGTTCCCGTACCCGGCCACGCCGATGACGAGGGGACGTTCCAGGGCCCACAGCCCTTCGCTGCGGATGCGGGCGCCGATCCGGCGCAGGTGCTCCTGCACCTCGCCCAGGCTGCCGTACTCGTAGGCGTGCCGCAGCTCGCCGAGAGGCGTGGCGATGCCCTCGTTCTCGAGGCGCGCCGCCAGGGCGACCAGGGTCTCGACCGCGCCCGCGTAGCCCGCGTGCAGGCTGAAGAAGATCAGGCGCCGGTTCTGCTCGTCGGCGATCCGCTCGTAGTCGATGAGGGTGGCCCCCACATCCAGCAGATGCCGCAGCATGGGCATGTTGTAGGCCTGGCCCTTGATGGTGTGCGAGAAGTAGAGGTAGGTCTTGCCCGGTTCGAGTTCGGCGACCGGGATCTCCTTCACCGCCAGGATCACGTCGGCGGTGCGCAGGTCCGGGACGATGCGCGCACCGACCGCCTCGTATTCCACGTCGCCAAAGACCCGGATCGGCGAGGTCTGGACCACGACATCGAGATCGTGGCGGTCCCGGAGGGTCGCCACGTCATCCGGAACGAGGGGCACGCGACGTTCCCACTGGTTCTTGTCCTCGCGCCGGATGCCGATCGTCACGCCCATGGGTCACCTGCCGGGATGGTCGCAATCCGGGAGGCCGGGATTGCCGCAGAGGGTTGTGGGACATCGCGAAGGAAACGCCGACGGACGGCCCGTCGCCGCCCCAAAGCTAGGAGGCCCGCTGGGCCCCGTCAAGTGCCCCTCCACGGCGCCCTGCCACCCCACCGGGCGCCAAGTTCGACCGTGACAACGGCCCGCCCGGCCCGCTAGACTGGGCGGGTCCACCGCCGGTCGCCGGACCGGTCGGCACCCCGCCCGCGAGGCCAGCCAAGGAGCCGTGCCATGAGCCCCAACGCGTACGCCGTCCCGGTCAAGCAAGCCCTCCAGTTCTTCAGCCGGACCTGCAGCGTGTTCAACGAGGACGACTCGGCCTATGCCCCCACGCCGGGCCAGTTCACGGTGGCCCAGCATGTGGCCCACGTGGCCCAGACCATCGACTGGTTCCTCGCCGGCGGCTTCTCTCCCGAAGGCTTCGACCTCGACTTCGCCAGCCACCAGGCCCAGGTCCGCGCCGTCGACTCCCTCGCCGAAGCCATGACCTGGCTGGCGCGCAGCGTCGACGCCGCCTCGGCGACCCTCTCCGCCCAGTCGGCCCAGGACATGATGGCTCCCATCGCCGAGGGCCCCATCATGGCCGGCGAGCCCCGCGCGGCCATCGTCGCCGCCATCGCCGAACACACGGCCCACCACCGCGGCTCGCTCGCCGTCTACGCCAGGCTCCTCGGCTACGCGCCGCCGATGCCGTATTCCGCCTGAGCCGGGCGGGCATCCCCTTGCGGTCACCACGACCGGGCCGGGACCGGAAGGCAGGAACGGTCCCGGCCCGGTCGTGATGGCCGCAGGGTGACGACGGCGTGGCATGCAGGCGGGATGCGGGATCGCCCGTGCGGCGGGGATCAGGCGAAGCCGGCCAGGGCCCAGGCGACCAGGATGAGGGCGACGACGGCCGCGGAGCCGGTGACCAGGCCGGTGCGGCGGGAACGGAGCCAACCGCTGAGGCCGACGGCGGCCAGCAGGGCGAAGACGCCGAGGCCGAAACTCAGGGAGTTGACGACGCGACCGGTGCCGACGGAAGCGTGGGCCCGCACGTTGGCCGGGACGTCCGCATGGAGCACGGTCGTCAACATGACCGAGGCCACCACCGACACGACGAAGGCGCACGCGGCCACCGCGGCCGCCCCCACGACCCAGCCGGCGACCCGCCGGGGCGCATGCGACACCAGCACGGTCACCAGGAACGTCGCCGCAAATCCCCCCAGGAAAGCTCCCAGGAACGCCAACTGCCGCGACAGCTCCAACAGGTAGGCATCCGTCAACGCCTGCATCCGATACTCCCCATGGTCGCCGTTGGCGTTTCGCCGGTCGCCCGCACGTGGGGTTCCCGCCGGGTGTTCGCGCCCGCGGGAGACGTTCCTGCCTTCCGGCTCCCGCGGGCGCGAACACCCGGCTGGAGGCACTACGCCCGGACGACCAGCGTGTACACCAACGGCAGGACGATGCCCAGCGCCATGAGGAGGCCGCCCCGGCCCTTGAGGCCCTTGCGCCCCCGCACGAGCCAGGGTCCGGTCAATGCCAGGATGATCAGGATGCCGGCGTAGACGTCGGCGATCCCGGTCCAGGGCGCCTTGCCGAGATTGAGGTGCATGAAGTTGAGGTCGAAGAGCAACGGCCGCTTGCGGAACCCGTGCTGGGTGATCTCCCCCGAGGCCAGATCGACGTCGTAGCCGCCGCCCTCGACGAAGACCTGCAGGGTGGTCGAGTCGGCGCGCCAGGTGTTCTTGACCTCGTCGCCGAGGCCCAGGCGCTCGATCACGAGCGCCCGGATCTCGTCGGTCGGGTGCACGCCCACCGGCTCCATGCGCTCCACCGTGAGGGTGCGCTGGTAGTTGGCGTCCCAGTGGTGGGCATGGTTGACGGCGATGCCGCTGACGGCGTAGACGAGGGTCAGGCCCACGGCAAGGAAACCCAGCTCCCGGTGCAGGGTGCGGCAGATCTTCCGGAATCGCTGCATGCGGCTACTTCTTGGCGACGACGGCGCCGGTGCCGCTCAGCTGGTACAGCGTCATGCAGGTGGTGACCGACGCGGCGTCGAAGTCCTTGCCGTCCTTCTTGGCCTCCATCTCGCAGACCTTCTTCGTGGTCTCGAGGTCGAGCTCGTTGGCGGTCCAGACGCCCTCGGCCAGCACGGTGTCGCCCAGCATCTCGGGCGGGAAGACGATGACGCCGTCCTTCACCTTCACGCGCACGGTCTCGCCCTCGACGTCCGAAGCCAGGTTCACCCAGCAGCCGCGGTGCTCGCACACGCCGACGGCAGTGCCCTTGACGCGGATCGTCTTGCCCACGTAGGCGTCGGGGTTGGCCAGCAGCGTGCTCACCAGCACAGTGTCGGACCCGCTGACGCCCTGGCCGTAGACGGTCTCGGCCTTGTCGGCCTGGGCGGCGACGGCGAGCAGCGAGCACAGGGCCATGGAAACGAGGATGATCTTGCGCATGTGGTTCTCCCCCACGGTGATGGTGCGAGCGGGGCCGCCCGGTCGCGTCCGGGGGCCTGTTTATCTTCTGGCAAAAGGATGGGCATTCGAACGGGTCTTTTCAAGAGGATTCGGTCGTGTCTCGGGAAATGTGTCTCGACGCAGCCGCACCGATCGCTTCCCCGGATCCGTTCCGGACGCGCATCTCAGCTCGCGCCTCCGCCCCCGGCCGGATCAGGCCCCGGCGCCGAGGGCGAAGCGCAGCCCCCGGGCCAGACCGTTGCGCCAGTTCACCCAGTTGTGTCCGGCAGCGCGCAGTTCCAGGCGGGCCGACATCCCCGCGGCCGCGAGGGCCGCCACGAGCCGCTCGTTGCTGCCGGTCAGCCATTCGAGGGTGCCGCAGTCCAGGTGCCAGGCGATGTCCCGCGGGGCCTCGACCTCGACCCGCTGCCGGAAGGCCTCCCGGCCCTCGAAGGGCCACGACAGGTCCATGTCCGGCGAAAAGAGGAACGCCCCGGACTGGGCCACCACCCGCTGGAAGAGCTCCGGGTGGTCCCAGGCCAGGTAGGCGCTGCACAGTCCGCCCAGGCTCGCGCCCCACGCCGTGCGCCGGCCGTCGCCGGCGATGCGGGCCTCGACCGCGGGCAGCACCTCGGCGACCAGGTGCGCGAGGTAGTCCGGATTGAAGGCGTACTCCCGGGTGCGGTCGTTGGGGGTGACGAAGACGAGGTGGGCCGGCGCGACCTCGCCCGCGGCGAGGAGGCGATCGAGCACCTGCGCCACGCGGCCCCAGCCGAAGTAGGCCTTGCCGTCCTGGAACCACACCGCCGGCAGCTCGGCGTCGGCGTGCCCCGCCGGCGTGTACACCAGCACCTGGCGCGCCGCGGGGAAGCGGGCCGTCTCCACCCGCAGGCGCAGCACGCGTCCAGCGGGCTTGACGCCTTCCTCGACGACCCACCGGTCGGGGGCGTAGGCGGGCCCCATCAGGTTCGAGGCGAAGGTCCACCAGGGATTCAGGCGCGGATTGGGGTTGTCCGGATCGGGCCGCTTCTCGCCGTCGGCGTCCTGCCAGGCGTACTCGAAGTAGGCGTCGTCGGGGATCTCGAAGGGCGCCAGGCGCTCGACCGGGACCGGCGCCTTGCGCCAGTCGGTGTGGTCGCTCCACAGGTGCGTGGCCCAGGCGGGCGGCTGCAGGTCGACGCGCACGGCCGGATCAGGTCCGCAGGTCGCGGCCGGTCTTGGCCTTCAGGGTGGCCACCTTGCCGTCGAGGCGGCCGCCCGGTCCGGGGCGCCAGTCGAACTTCAGGTTGCAGGCGATGCGCCCGCAATCGGCGCTCATGCGTTCGTAGCACTTCTTCACCACGGCCATCACCTCGTCGTACTCGCCCTCGAGGCAGGTGCCCATGGGGCCGAGGCGGTAGGGCAGGCCGCTGTCGTCGATGATCTCGAGGTTGCGCTTCACGTACTCGCTCACGCTCGCCCCCTTGTCGGTGGGGAACATGGCGAACTCCAGCAGCACCATCGCGAACTCCTTCCGCATCCGGCCCGATCGGGCCGGACTACTCCTCGCCCGTCGAGAGCTTGGCCCGCTTGGCCGCGCGCTTGCGGTCGTTCTCGTCGAGCAGGGCCTTGCGCAGCCGGATCGACTTGGGCGTCACCTCGACATACTCGTCGTGGTTCAGGTACTCGAGAGCCTCCTCGAGACTCATCTTCAGGGGCGGGGCGATGCGCATCTTCCGGTCCGAGCCCGAGGCCCGCATGTTCGTCAGCTGCTTCGCCTTCTGGGCGTTCACGACCAGATCGTCGTCGCGCGTGTTCTCGCCGATGATCTGCCCCGTGTAGAGATTGTCGCCCGCTTCGACGAAGAAGATGCCGCGGTCCTGCAGGGCGTCCAGCGCGAAGGCCACGGCCTTGCCGGGCCCCATCGAGATCAGCGAGCCGTTGGTGCGCTCGGGGATCGAGCCCTTGAAGTACTGGTAGTCGTGGAAGCGGTGGTGCATGACGATCTCGCCGGCCGTCGCCCGCAGCATCCGGCTGCGGAAACCGATCAGGCCACGGCTCGGGATGTGGAACGTGATCAGGGTGCGGCCCCCGCGCTGCTCCATGTTGACCATGTCGCCCTTGCGCGTGGCGGCGTACTCGATGACGGTGCCGGCGAGGTCCGACGGCACGTCCACGTTGAGGGTCTCGATGGGCTCGGCCTTCTTGCCCCCGATCTCCTTGTAGATCACCTGGGGCTGGCCCACCATGAACTCGTAGCCTTCGCGCCGCATGTTCTCCATGAGGATCGACAGGTGCAGGATGCCGCGCCCCGAGACCTTGAAGCCGTCGCCCAGGTCCTGCACGCGCAGGGCCACGTCGCGCTCGGTCTCGCGCAGCAGGCGCTCGAGCACCTGGCGGCTGGTGACGTACTTGCCCTCCTGGCCGTAGCCCGGGCTGTCGTTGGGCCGGAAGGTCATGCTCAGGGTCGGATCGTCGACGGCGATCAGGGGCAACGGCTCCGGCATCTCGACGTCGGCGATGGTGTCGCCGATGTCGACGCCCTCGAGGCCGACGACCGCGCAGATGTCGCCGCAGCCGACGTGCTCCACCTCGGCCTTGCCCAGGTTGTCGAACACGTAGAGCCGGCGCACCTGGGCCTTCACCTGCGAGCCGTCCCGCTTGCACAGCATGACCTGCTGCTTCGCCTTGAGCGAGCCGCGCACGATGCGGCCCACGCCGATGCGGCCCACGTAGCCGCTGTGGTCCATGGCCGCCACGAGCATCTGCAACGGCCCCTCCTGGATCTTCGGCGCCGGCACGTGGTCGACGATGAGGTCGAGCAGCGGGCTGAGGTCCCTGCGCTCGTCCTCCAGTTCGCCCACCGCCCAGCCGTCGCGGCCCGCGGCGTACACGCCGCGGAAGTCGAGTTGCTCGTCCGTCGCGTTCAGTTCGAGGAAGAGATTGAAGATCTCGTCGAGCACCTCGTCCGGCCGGGCGCTCGGCCGGTCGACCTTGTTGATCACGACCACGGGTTTCAGGTCGAGCTGCATGGCCTTCTGCAGCACGAACCGCGTCTGGGGCATGGGCCCTTCGAAGGCGTCGACGAGCAGCAGCACGCCATCGGCCATCTTGAGCACCCGTTCCACCTCGCCGCCGAAGTCGGCGTGGCCCGGGGTGTCGATCAGGTTGATGCGCGTGTCCCGGTAGGTGATCGAGAAGTTCTTCGACGTGATGGTGATGCCCCGCTCGCGCTCGAGGTCGTTGGAGTCCATCACGCGCTCCTGCACTTCCTGGCCGGCGCGGAACACGTGGCACTGGCGCAGGATCTGGTCGACGAGCGTGGTCTTGCCGTGATCGACGTGGGCGATGATGGCGACGTTGCGGATCTGCATGCGGATCGACCTCGAAACGGGAACGGGTCCGGTTGGGGCGGCGGCATTTCCGGCGCCCGGGCGGGCCAAAGAATAGTCTGCCGCGTCTTCGCGCGCCAATCCGACCGCCGGGGCGCGCCCAAATCCGTCTTGACCGCCGGACCCCGCCGCGGCGAGAATGATTGTGGTCCGATGACAACAAGGACCGGATCGAGCTTCTCGCCACAAGGAGCCCGCCATGACCGCCGGAACCCCCGCCACCGACGAGGCCGTGCGCCTGCTGCGTGAACTGGGCCTGACCGCCACCGAGGCCGAGGTCTACTGCGCCGCCCTGCAGGCCGCCGTCAGCGAACCCGTCAGCAGCTACAAGCTGGCCCAGGCCATGGGCCGCGACCCGGCCAACGTGGGCAAGATCCTCGCCGCGCTCGTGCACCGCGACGCCATGGCCGTGGTCCAGGACAAGCCCCGCCTCTACCTCCCCACCGCCCCGGACGTCTTCACGGCCCGGATCCGCGCCCGGCTCGTGCGCCACGCCCGCGACGCCGCCGCGGCCCTCGAGGACCTGCGCGACGCCCCGGAGCGCCCCGAAGCCGTGGGCCTGGCCCTGGCCGACCCGGAAGCCGTCTTCGCCCGGGCCCGGACGCTGCTGGCCGGCTGCGGGCGGCGCGCCGTGGTCTTCGGGGCCAAGGAATGCCTGCGCGAGATCGGCGCCGAACTGGAGGCCGCCGCCGAGCCGGACGACCGCGAGGTGCTCGTCCTGAGCCCCGCGGCCATGCAGGCCGAGCACGCCATGATCGCGGTCTTCAGCCCCCTGAGCGGCCTGGGCGACCTGCCGGGGCGCGACTTCCTGCAGCTGGTGGTCGACGATCGCGCCTGGCTGGCGGCCGACCTCGGTCCGGACGCCCCGGTCCCCTGCGGCTGGTGGAGCGACCACAGTCCCGCCGCCCGGGTCCTGGCCGGCTCGCTCACCCTGGCCTGGCACGCCGGCCACGCCGCCGGTCCCCGCCACGAGGTCGCACCCTGCGCTCCCGCACCGGAGCCTGAACCGGGGGCGGAGTCCGCAGCCGAGTCGGCGCCGATCGCCGCGTCGGAACCGGCGCCCACGCCCGAACCCGCACCCGCGGCGCCGGTCGCGCCCCAGCCCCCGGCCCCTGTGGAGACGCCGTCCGCGGCCTCCGACGAAGGCGACGACGGCCTGACGTTCCTCGTCCGCCACGACCGCCGCCCCGGCTGACGGGCACAAAAAAAGGGAGAGCCGGAGCCCTCCCGATGCATGGGTCGGTTCTTCTGCATGGTGCGTTTCGGAAACGGGACTGCGTCGTGTGTTGCACCCAGCGGGAACCGATCAGCTGCAGGAAAGATACGGAATCCCCATGCGGGCGGCAAATCGCGCCAGTGCTACTTCCGGCTGCGCTGCCACAGGTTCTTCCAGTTCAGGTCGTCCAGGAAGCCCCGCTGCTCCGGGTTCTCCCGGTACCGCTTGCCCACGATCAGCTTGACGCCGCCCGCGATGATCTCCGCCCGCAACGGCGTCTGCCCCATCTCCTCCCCGTCGATCTGCACGGCCACCGGCGGCTGGGTCGCGATGGTCACCTCCCGGGCCTGGAAATGGTGCAGGCGCGGCGTGGGCCTGTAGCGCCAGGTGAGCATGCGGAACAGGACGGCGACGAGGTCCCACAGGGAGCGGCTCGAGATCACCGTCAGGTCGAAACGCTCGTCGTGGGCGCTCGTGTCGGGCGTCACCTTCAGGTTGATGTCGCCGATCTTGCCGATGTTCGACAGCAGGATGGTGTTGCCCTCGAACTCGTGCACCTCCCCCCGGTCGGCCTCGATGACGATCTTCACCTCGTCCATGTTCAGGGCGTTGCGGACCCCGGCCCAGAGGTAGGTGAAGACACCGAAGAGGTTCTTCAGGCGACGCGGCGAATCCTGGATCACCTTGGCCGGATAGCCCATGGCCGCCATGAGGAAGAAGTGCCGGTCGTGCTCGGGCAGGAAGCCCACGTCGAAGGCCAGCACGCGGCTCTCCAGGATGTTGGTGATGGCCATGCCCGGGAACCACGGCAGGGCCAGTGCCAGCGAGACGACGTTGGCCGTCCCCACCGGCACCACGGCGATGGGCACCTTGCGCTCGGTGCGCGCCTGCCCGGAAACCACCTCGCCCACCGTCCCGTCGCCTCCGATGGCCACGATGAGATCGAAGCCGTCGTCGGCCGCTCCCCGCGACCAGCGCATGGCGTCGCCCTGGCCGCTGGTGACCCGCACCGAACAGGTGACCCCCTTCGCTTCGAACGATCCCCGCAGTTGCTGGCCCAGGCGCAGACCCCGGGCCTGCCCGGCCACGGGGTTGACGATCAGCACGGCGCGGCTGTAGGGGGATGCGCTCAAATGGTGGCTGCCCGGTTCGGGATACGGAAAAAGGCGGCGACGCCCGGAACCGCAACAGGATAGGGCGCTTGGGCGGGGGATTCAAGAACTGACGGTCAGCCCGTGAGGTCGCGGTCCCAGGTGCCCAGCCACGAGCGGACGCGCACCGTCTCGCCCGGCGCCGGCTGCACGTCGTCGAGGGACTCCTGCGCCAGGTCGATCCGCCAGCTGCCCAGCCACTCGCCGTCCTCGAAGGCCACGGCGACGACGATGCGCTCCGCCACGAAGCCTTCCAGGAAGGCCATGGCCTCGTCGTAGAAGCTGCCGGGATCGTCCGACCCGTCCGACCCGAAGCGGGTGTGGAAACTCTCGCCGAACCCGATCGAGATCTCCCACTCGCTGGTGGTGATGAACAGGCCGTGGCTCGAGCCGTCCCTGGGGCGCGGCACCTCGACGAGCAGGGCCTCCTTCTCGAATTCCTCGTACGGATCGAAGCGGGACAGGCGGTGCCACTCGGGCCAGCGCCGGAACAGGCGCATGGCGAACTGGCGGGAATGGTCGTTCAGGTTCTGCAGGTCGAGCATCAGCGCACTCCGGGAGCGGTGCCAGGGAAGCGGGAGCCGGGGGGGTGCCATCACGGTAAGCCCGGCCGGGGATCCGGTCAACCCGGCGAACGCCTGCCGGTGCCCGAAAAAAAGCGACCGCCGGGCGGTCGCGTCCGATGGCGGTCCGGGGCCGGATCAGACGCCGGCCACGTGGATGCGTTTGGCCAGGCGGGCCCTCTGCTCGGCGAGGACGTACTCCCGGATCGCGTCCAGGGCCCCGCGGTCGGCGTCCTGGGAGATCAGGAACTCGAGCCCGACCTCGAACCGCCGCGTGTTGCGGTCGACGAGGCGGGCCGTCGAGCGCCGCACCGCCGACAGAAGCACCAGGGGCGCATCGCGGTCGGGGAAGTGGATGTGGCAGCTCACGCAGCTGTTCAGCTCGACGGCCTCGAGCCCGGGTTGCTCGTCGGCGACCAGGCGGGCGCCGCTGAAACTGAGGTCGGCCATCTCGCCGACGAAGAGGGGCGGCGCGGCGTGATCGACATCGTTCCAGGGCGACGCCATCTCGTCGTTGCGACGCAGTTCGACCCGGATCGCATTCTCCAGCGGAATCCGGAAGGCGAGCCGCTGCTGCGAGATGAGCGCGTGCTGCGGCGCCTGGAAATACGCCACCGGAATGTCGGCGCCGGACTCCAGGGTGTGGTATCCGCGCCCGAGCAGCACCAGGGGGAAGCGCAACGAGCGGTCGCGGATGCCCACCGAAGCCCACAGCTCCTGGCCCACTTCGGGAGTCGGCGGCTGGGACGTGCCCAGTTCGACCACGAAGGTCAGGCACGGTTCGCCATCGAGGGTTCCCGGCCCGAGGAGCAGGCCGTGCCAGGGCGTGTCCCGGTCCCCGCCCGTCTCCAGCGCCACGTCGACTTCGACCTTGCGCACGAAGAGGAGGAAGTTCTCCATGGCCAGATGGGAATCGATGCGGTCGCGCGACTCCCACCCTGCGGGCAGGTAGCTCGACTCCATGGCCGTCAGGTAGTCGCCGCCCCGCGCAAGCTCGAGCTCCAGGCGCGACGGCGCCTCCGTGAGCAGGAACAACTGCCCGACCTCGGTCTCCAGCCGGAGCCCGAAGCTGCGGCGGCCGCGGGAGATCAGCGTCGTGGGGCCGCCATCCAGGCCGGTCACCTCGCCGCGGGGATTGCGGGCATCGAGCTTGCCGAGCAGCAACCGCAGATAGGTCGCGGCGAAACTCTCGTCGGTGCCGCCATCCGCGCCCGCCCCCACGGCCATCACGTGGTCCCGCAGGGCCGCGTCCATGCCCATGTGCACCCGCTGCAACGGCCCGTTGCGGATCTGCAGTTCCGCGTGGGACGGGAAGGTGAGGCTGCCCTGCTGGAGCAGGGACACGCCGTAGCCCAGCACCGACAGCCCGCAGCTCTCGTGCAGGGCTTCCTCGCCCGCCTGGATCATCGCGTTGAGGGACTCGAAGAGCATGGACATCCCCGCCTCGCACGGGTCGGAAATCGGTTCCGGAGCGCCCCCGGCGCCCGCCTGCACACGTTCTCCCCGTTACCATCGGCAGCAAACCGGCCGGGTTTACCCCCGGATCGCCGAACCGGGCCCTTTGCCCGCATTCCCCGTGACCGGGCGGCCGATCGGGCCTATCATGGGCCCGTTTCCCGACCCGGACCCCGCCCCGAAGGAGCGCCCCTTGTCCCCCAGCCCCCATTTCGACGGCCGACTCGGCGCGCGGCCCGTACCCGGCGGCGTCCGCTTCGCCCTCGACGCGGCCCCCGGGGGCGGCGCCCGCCTGCTCCTGTTTCCCGACGCCGACGCCGCGCTCCCCGACCGGGTGATCGAGCTCGATCCGCAGCGCGACCGCCACGGCCGCGTCTGGAGCGTCGTGGTGCCCGACGCCGGCCCGGGTCAGTGCTACAACTGGGTGCTGACCCCGCCCGGTGCCGTCGCGCGGCCCGTGCAGGCTCTCCTGGACCCCCGCGGACTGGGTGTCGCCGGCTGGAACCGCTACGACCGGCAGGCCCTGCGCAAGCTGCCGGACAACACCCCGGTCGCCCTGCGCAGCGTGGTCCTCGATCCCGACGCCTACGACTGGGGCGACGACGCCCCCCCGCGGACCGTCGGCCGTGAGTTCATCTACGAGGTGCACGCCGCGGCCTTCACCGCCGATCCCTCGAGCGGGCTGGCGCCCGACCTGCGCGGCACCTACGCCGGCCTGGCCGCGCGGGCCGACCACCTGGTCGAGTTGGGCGTCACGGCCGTCGAGCTGCTGCCGGTCGCCGCCTACGACCCGCTCGACGCCCCCGCGGGCCGCCGCAACTACTGGGGCTACAGCCCGCTGTCGTGGTTCGCGCCGCATCCCCTCTACGCCCGCGATCCGGACCCCGCCCGCGTGCTCGACGAGTTCCGCGACATGGTGCGCGCCCTGCACGCCGCGGGCCTGAAGGTCTACGTCGACGTCGTCTACAACCACACCGCCGAGGCGGGCGCCGACGGCCCCGAACTCAGTTGGCGGGGCTGCGACGAGGACGGCTACTACCTGCGCGACGCCGCGACCGGCCGCTACCGCGACTACACCGGCTGCGGCAACACGATCAGCGCGAACCACCCGGTCGGACGGCGGCTCATCCTCGACTCGCTGCGTTGGTGGGTGCGCCACCTGCACGTCGACGGTTTCCGCTTCGACCTCGGCGCGACCCACGTGCGCGACGTGGACGGCGCGCCGCTCGCCCGGCCGCCCCTCATCGGAGCCATGGAGGCCGATCCCGTCCTCGCCGACACGCGCCTGATCGCCGAGCCCTGGGACACCGGCGGCCTGCACCTGGTGGGCGACTTCCCCGGCGACCGCTTCGCCGTGTGGAACGGCCCGTTCCGCGACGCGGCGCGGCGCTTCCTGAAGGGCGACGCCGGCGTCATCGAGGAACTCATGGCCCGCATCGTCGGCAGCCCCGACCTGCTCGGCCGCCCCGGCGCCACCGCCGCGGACACCATCAACTTCGTGACCTGCCACGACGGCTTCACCCTGCACGACCTCGTGTCCTACGAGCGGAAGCACAACGAGGCCAACGGCGAAGCCAACCGCGACGGCTCCGACGCCAACCTCAGCTGGAACGGCGGCGTCGAGGGCCCGAGCGACGATCCGGAACTGATGGCCCTGCGCGAGCGTCGGGTGCGCAACTTCCTCGTGCTGCTCTTCCTTTCCCACGGCGTGCCCATGCTCTGCGGCGGCGACGAGTGGGGGCAGACCAGACGGGGCAACAACAACCCCTGGTGCCAGGACAACGACCTCAACTGGCACGACTGGAGCCTCGCCCGCACCAACGCCGGACTCGTCGCCTTCACCCGCCGCCTCGCCCGGCTCGCCAACCACCATCCGGTCCTGGCGCGCCGCCGGTTCTGGTCCGCCACCGGTCCCGGCCACACCGGCGACATCGCCTGGCACGGCCGCGAGCCGGGCCGGCCCGACTGGTCGCCCACCTCGCGTCATCTGGCCTGGGAGATCGTCGAGCCCACCGGTGGCGCCCACCTGCTGGTGGCCATGAACTCCGAGCCCGGACCCACGACCTTCCACCTGCCCGCGCCTCCGGCCGGGAAGCGCTGGCTGCGGCTGGTCGACACGGCCGACGCGGCGGCCGGCGGCTGGTGCGAACCGGCCTGCCCCGAACCGGCCGCGGCCGCGGTGGCGGTCGCCACGCACGGGGTCATGGTCTGGCTTGCGCAGAGCTAAATGGTTGGAAAATTGCGGTATTGATGGCACCAGGGCGCCAAAATTTGCAGCACCTGGATCATTTTTCCTGCAACTTGGCTAATATTTCTTTCCAAACGTCAGAGATTCTGATACTGTCTCCCGCGTTGCAGTTCCGGGGAGGCTAATCCCGAATCCTGCGTCAGAATCGACATCCGTGACCGACAACTCGCTGCCTCATCTCGCCGATTCGCCCAGCCTCCCCCACTGCACACCCGGCCCGGTGCCCGCATCGGACGGAGACTGCAACGAGAAAAGCCGCCCCCTTCGCCCGGGGCGGCTTTTTTTGGCGACTCGACTATTTGCGACTCGCTTTTTTGCGTCTCGGCCTTCTAGTAGCGCTTGCTCCAGCGCAGTTCCAGTCCCGAGTCCTCCTCACCCTGCCCGTAGGTCGAGACCAGCTTGAAGATCCGCGTCAGGGCGTACTCCATGGTCAGGAAGTAGGTGCCGCTCTTCTCGAGACTGTGGTTGTACTTGAGGATCAGGTTCGGCGCGATGAACTTGCCGACCATGAGGGTGCTGTCGCCCTCGGATCCCGAACCGACCTCGACCATGTCCACGCCGAAGGTCTCCGAGACCGAGTTCTGCAGTCCCGCGGTGCCGAAGACCATGGCCAGGGCCGCCATGTTCTGTCGCAGCTGCTGGCCGGCGTCGCCCTCCTGGCGCACGCCGCCGCGCTGGTCGGTGTCGAGCTCGTTCATGGGCCGACCGAAGAGCAGCACCGCCACGATGTCCTGCTCCTCGTACTCGGGCTCGGAGCTCAGCGTCACCTGGGGATCCGCCGCCGTCCCGGTCACCGCGATCCGCACGAGGGTGCCCGAGACGTCGGCCTCGAGCAACATGTCGAGCACCGGATCGGCGGGCACCGCGCCGTGGAAACCGATGTCCCCCCGCTCGACGCGGAAGACCCGGTTCATGAACTGCAGGGTGCCTTCGACGGCCCGCACGTCGCCGACGATCCGGGGCTGGGGACGGCCGTCCTCGTCGTGACCGCGGTCGACCTGCAGGTCACCCGCGAGCTCGACGTCCAGCCCGTAGCCGTGGACGCGGAAGTTGCCCGGAATGGTCACCTTCAGGTCGAGGTCAGGCAGCACGGCCGGTCCCTTGGCTTCCAGCACGGGTCCCTTCGCCTCGGGCCGCACGAAGACCGCGACCGTGTCCGCCGCCGCCGCTCCCGAGTCGGCCGCCGCCAGCGCCCACAGCGCCGGCTGCCCCTCGGTCGGATGCAGCGCCTTCGGGAGCTCCGGAATGCGGAAGAACGCCGACGGCACTTCGATCGTCCCGCTCACGCGCGGGTCGGCCAGCGGCCCCGCAAGCGCGATGTCCGTGCGGAGCTCCAGCCGCGATCGGTACGGCAGCCGGATCTCGAGCTTCGGCGTGGCGAGGCGACCGTCCACGGTCCCCGTCAACCGGGGGGCCTGTTCCGTCGCCAGCGAGTCCGCCCCGGCCCCATCGCCGCCGTTCGCGACGCCGACCACGGCCGTGGCGGCCACCGTGAACAGGCCGGACAGGGACACATCGTCGGGCAGCAGCCGGTTCAACCGGGACAGGCCGAGCTGCTGCTCGGGCACGTCGAGCCGGGTGGGGCGATCGGGGTCCATGAGCCAGCGCCCGGTCTGCGGGTCGAGCCGCCCGGGCACGACCAGCCGCGCCGCCAGTCCGGCGGTGTCGGCCGAGACGATCGCCATGTCGGCCACGACGCCGGCCGAGTCGCCCGCAGCCAGGGAGAACGTCAGGTCGGCCCCCAGGTTGGGCTCGTCCCGGTGGGGCACCAGGCGCACCTGGGCGTCGCCCGCGAGTTCGGGCGACCGGCGCGTTCCCGACACGGCGAGCGACGCGTCCACGGTCACGTCGCGGCCGCCGTCCGCCGACCAGAACTCCGCCGGGGCCAGGCGCTGCAGGAGCGCCTCGGGCAGATCCAGATCGACCAGGGCGGTCAGGGCCAGGGTGTCGCTCCGGGCGCGCGCCGTCAGTTCCACCAGACCCGGTTCGCCCGTGAGCGCCAGGGTGGACACGTCCAGGTCGCCCGGCTGCGGTCCGTGCACGACGCGCACGGGCTCCCGCAGCCGGATGCGGTGGTCGCCGTCGGCCACGACGAGGCTGTCCAGGCTGAGGGTCCGCACCGGCGCGAGACCCAGCGAATCGACATGGGCCGAGCCGGCGGTCTGGGCGCGCAGGGCCCCCGACCAGACGCCGACGGCGAAGTCGGCCCGCAGGGAATCGCCGGCGCTGCGGGCCACGTCCAGGCCGACGTCCAGGCTGTCGAGGCGGGTCTCGCCCCAGGCCAGCCCTTCGGGCAGATGCAGTTCGAGCCGGCCGCCATCCCGCGTGCCCCGGGCCGCCAGCCGCAGGGCGGGCAGACTCGCCTCGTCAGTGCGGAACCGCCCTTCGCCCTGCAACGACACCGTCGGATCGAACAGCGTGCCGGCGGCCGCGAGCCCCACCCGCAGGGAGACGGTCCCGGAATCGACCCGGGCCGCCGCGCGGGGCGCCAGGATCTCCGCCAGGCGGGTCCCCTCGAGACCGGCCACGAGATCGAAGTCCAGGGTGTCGGCGACGAAGCGGCCCGCCGCCGCGATGCTGGCCCCCTGCCAGGCCAGGGCGAGGGTGTCCAGCTGCACGACCGCCGAACGGCGGTCGCCGGCCATGACCTGCTCCACGTCGGCCCGGCTGGATGCCACGAGCCGACCCGCCTCGAGCCAATCGGTCGCCCCGAGATCGAGATCGACATCCACGGCGATCAGGGGTCGGGCCACGTCGGCATCGACGCGCAGCCGCCCGTGCAGGCGGCCGAACTCCTCGGCGGGGAACCCGGCGGGCAGGAGCACGGCCACGTCGGCCGGCCCGGGCAGCACGAAGTCGCTGACCAGGTGCCCGGCCAGTCCGGCCGCGGTCCGCTCGAGGCGGCCGGTGTTGTGCAGCTGCAGCGGGCGCCGGGTCCGCAAGCCTCCCGCACCGCTCTCCGGCGACGGCGCGCCCACCGCGCCGACGTGGTCGAATTGCACGTTCAGGCTGTCGAGCCGCGCGGCAACGAGGCCCTCGTCGCCACCCGCGTCCGACAGCGAGAGCCCCACGCCCAGGTGGCCGAGCACGATCTCCCAGGCTTCCCCGGTGACGCTGTCGAGCAGGGCGCTGCGGAAGGTGCCGCCCAGGTGCCGCACGCGGAGGCGCCCCTCGTGTCCCGCGCCCGCCTCGACCTCGGTCCGCAGCACGACGTTCCGCACCTGCTCGGTGGGCGTGAGCCGCGCCCGGCCGAGGGCGAATCGCCCGTCGCCGAGGGCCAGCGAGGGCACGCCCGGGATGGCCCCCGGCCGCGGGAAGGTGGGCGTCGCCGCGGCCGTATCGGGGGCCGCGCTCGCGCTCGTGTCGGCGAGCGATCCGAGGAGCTCCACCGAGGCCGGTGCATCGAGCCACCGGACGTCCACCCGCAGCGAATCGATCCGCACGTCCTCCTGTCTGAGGGCCTGCAGGTCGCACCAGAGCTCGAGCCGGGCGAGGTCGAGCAGGGTGTCGGCGGCCGCGCCCCCCGTCCAGACGACGTCCGTCAGGCGCAGATGCCCCAGCTCGGGCCAGGCGATCTCCCCCACCGCGACCTCGCCGGGCAGTCGGGGCGCCGCCATCTGCAGCGCCGCGCCGGCCAGTCGCGAGCGCACCCCGCCGCTCTGCAGGACGGCCCCGACGAGCACCGCCACGGCCACGATCGTCCACATGATCGCGACCAGGCCGTAATGCCCCGCCCGCCGGGCGATCCGCACCGGCCGCGAGCCCAGCACGCGCCCCGCGGCGCCGCCCCACTGCCGCATCCGGCTCACCATGGATACCCGATCCCGAAGTGCCACAGTTCGCGCGGTTCTCCGGCGACCTGGTCGGCGATGTTGCGGGCGAACCCGACGCGGAGCGGCCCGATGGGGCTGCGCAGCGACAGGGCGACCCCCGCCGCCACCGGGAACGTGCCGAGATCCACGTCGCCCACCTCGGCCCAGACGTTGCCCCCGTCGACGTAGACCGCCCCCTCGAAGAGCCAGGGCAGCGGGAAGCGCAGTTCGCCGCTCAGCAGGAGCACGACTTCGCCGCCGCGCGGGTTGCCCGCATCGTCGCGCGGCCCGAGGGCCCGGCGCCGGTAGCCCCGATGGGAGTTGTAGCCGCCGGCGTGGTAGCGGCGGTTGGCGATGACATCGCGGTCCGACTTCATCGAACGCGCGATGCCGGCCCGCACCCGCGGGGAGAAGACCAGTCCGCGTCCGACACCGAGATAGCGGGCGGCGTCGACCTGCGCCGCCGAGTAGGGCACCTCGGACACGAGCCACGGCTCCGACGTGGTGAGCGAGACCTTGAGCCAGCCGCCGCGCGACGGGGCGATGGGATCGTCGGTGCGGTCCCACTTGCGGTCGATCCAGAATTCCCACAGGCGGCCCTGGGCCTCGGGGGTGTCGGTGCTGTCGGCGACCTTCTCCTTGATCCGGTTCTCCGAAACGGCCGTGCCGAGGTTGAGAATGTCGCGCCCCCGCGGGCGGAAGCTCTGCACCAGGGCGAGCCGGTACTCGAACGACTCGTAGGCGTCCTCGTCCTCCACGATGCGGTCGAGGGAAAGCTGCGTGCGGGCGCGGGGCGAGAGCCAGCCGAGCCAGAACAGGCCGGCGCCGAAACGGCTTTCATGGGTGGCGAGCTCGCCTCGCAGCAGGTAGCCGACGCCGCCGCCGAAGCGGTTGCGGTCGACCCAGTCCGACTTGATCATCCAGGGGTTGTCCGACCACGTGCCGATCGCCGCGTCCCAGCTGCGCATGCGGCCGTTCTCCAGGTGGGCCGTCAGCAGCAGCTCGCCGGGCGCCGTCTCGGTCGTCTCCAGTTCCACCCGCCGGAAGAGCTGGGTCAGGCGCAGATCCATGGCCGCGTCGGCCAGCCGCCGCTCGGCGTACTCCGTGCCCGGCGCGATGTCGATCACGCGGTGGGCCAGGCCGACCAGATCGTCGCTGCACCCCTCCACCGCGACCCGCGCGATGCGGTAGCGATCACCCGCCGCGATGGTGTAGTCGACGCCCGCGCGCCCGCGGCCGAGCGGCCGCAGATCGTGCCGCACCGCCACCTTGGCGAAGCCCCGGTTGCGCAGGTAGGTGCGCAGGCCGAGCTGACCGGTGGCCAGGTCCTCGTCGGTGACGATGTCCCCCACGGCCAGGATCGCGGCACCAGTGGTGTCGGGCACGGCGACGCCGTCCGGCCAGCCCGCGTAGGTCAGGGCCCCGACGCGCACCGGGTCGCCCGGGTTGACGTGGATCACGAGCCCCAGCTGCCGCTTCTCGCGCGAAACGGCGACCGCCTCCGGCACCGGTCCCGCCGCGGGGTAGCCCCGGGCGGCCAGGAAGAGCCGGATGCGGGCCAGATCCTCGGCCAGGGTGCGGGCGGCGAACGGAGGGCGTTTGCGGCCCTGCAGCAGTTTCCACTGGCCGCTGAGGGCGAGGCCGCGTTCGAGATCGCCGCTCAGGGCCGGCGGCGCCCCCTCGAGGCGGAACGTCGTCAGTTCCCAGCCCCGGAACCCGCCCCAGTCGGTGGTGTCGGCCGCATGCGCGCCGGCGTCCCGCCCGATGGCGGGCAGGACGCAGCAGCAGCACAGGACCAGCAGTCGGATCCGCGCCGCGCGGAAGCGGGGAAAGCGAAGGTGCGGCATGGGAGGCAGGATAGTCAGACCGGGTGCCGAAGTCACGCGGGAACGCGGCCCGGGGTGGTGGCCGACCGCCGGCGGCGGTACGATGGGCCCCAGCCCCGGTCGCCCGCGAAAGGAAGAGCCATGAGCGACTCGCCGATCTATCTCGACTACAACGCCACCACGCCGCCGGATCCCCGCGTGGCCGACGCCATGGCGCCCTTCCTCAGGGAGCCCTTCGGCAACCCCAGCAGCGGTCACGCCTGGGGCCGGCGCGCCCGCGCGGCCGTCGAAGGCGCGCGCGCCAGGGTCGCGGCCCTGCTGCAGGCCGACCCGGCGGGAGTCGTCTTCACCGGTGGCGGCACCGAAGCGGACAACCACGCGCTGATCGGCGCGGCCCGGTTGCGCGCACCCCGGGGCGGCCACCTGGTCACCACGGCCGTCGAGCATCCCGCCATCACGGCCGCCTGCCGCCACCTGGCCGACTTCGGCGTCGAGACGACATACGTCGGCGTGGACGACCAGGGTCGCGTCGACCCGGCCGCGGTCGCCGCCGCATGCCGCCCCGACACCTTCCTGGTGTCGGTGATGCTGGCCAACAACGAGGTGGGCACCCTGCAGCCCGTGGCCGAGATCGCGGCCCTCGCCCGCGCCCGCGGGATCCTCTCCCACACCGACTGCGCCCAGGCCGTCGGCAAGGTCCCCGTCGGGCTCGACGATCTCGGCGTCGACATGATCTCTCTCGCGGGCCACAAGCTGTACGGGCCGAAAGGGGTCGGGGCGCTCGTGCTGCGTTCCGGGGTCGCGGTGGCGAACCTCATGTTCGGCGCCGGCCACGAGCAGGGCCGTCGCCCCGGCACCGAGAACGTGCTGGCGATCGTGGGGCTGGGGGTCGCCTGCGAGCTCGCCGCCGACGACGTGGCATCGGAAGGACACCGCCTGGCCAACCTGCGCGATCGCCTGGCGACCATCATCACCGCGGGGCAGCCCGACGCCGTGGTCCATGCCGCCCGCGCGCCCCGTCTGCCGAACACGCTCAGCGTCGGCTTTCCCGCCCGCATCGCCGGCGAGATCATGGCGCGGCTGCCCGACGTGGCGGTGTCGGCCGGGGCGGCGTGCCACGGGGACGCGATCCATGTCTCCCACGTGCTCCAGGCCATGGGCGTGCCGCGCGACGTGGCGGTGGGGACGCTGCGCCTCTCCCTCGGCCGCATGACGACGGCCGCGGAAATCGAGGCCGCCGGGGCGCGGATCGTCGCCGCCGCGGCGGCCACTCCCCGGGTCGGGACGGGGGATTCCGTCTAGGAGAGATCCTCGAGCGGAGCCAGCACCTGCAGCTGCTTCTGCATGGTCGGGCAGGGGTTCTCTTCGGAGAGCAGCTCGGCGAGCGTGGTCCCGGCGAACGCCTCCTGCACATGGGCCATGGCCTGATCGAGGCGGCGGTGCAGCGGACACAGGGCCGAGCTGTGGGCTTCGAGATCGAGGGGACACGATTCGATGCGCTGGATGGGGCTGACCGCGTTCATGATGTCGAGCATGCAGATCTCGGCCGGATCCCGGGCCAGCACGAAGCCGCCGTTCAGGCCGCGGGTCGAGTAGACGAGCCGGCCCCGCACCAGCGACTGCAGCACCTTCGAGAGGTAGCTCTGCGGCACCTTCATCATCGCGGCGATGGACTTGGTGGTCATCGGCGAGCCGTCGCCGGCGGCCAGGGCGAGGACCGCGCGCATGGCGTATTCGATGGTCAGAGAGAACACGTCCTCATCCTCGGCTGGAGGGGCGAAGCCGGAATTAGATATACGTATCCAAATTAGCGGGGTTTCCGGCGGCTGTCAACGGCCGAAACTGATGCCGGCGCGGACGATCAGGTAGTCCCAGTTGTAGCTGCGCTGGATGCCGTCGGGATCGAATTTGGACGTGTCGAAGCGGTTGTAGGTGTACTCCCCCACCAGTTCGACGTTGCGCATCTTGAGGCCGATGCCGGCGCTGTAGGCGGGCGCATTCACCGACGACTGGAAATACGAGATGTCGTCCTCGTCCCGCAGCCGGTTGTTGGCCAGGGCGACGCCGCCGGTCAGGAAGAGCCGCATGGGCGAGCCGCCGCCGCCGGCAAAGGCGTGGAAGTCGACGCCGTAGCGGTACATCGAGGTGCGCCGGTAGTAGGGGATACCACCGTTGACCCCGGTGTCGGTGCCGAACCGCGTGTACTGGAAAACGGGTGAGACGGCGAAGAATTCGCCCAGGTACTGGCGCCAGCGGGCCCCGAGCTGGTAGCCGGTGCCGGACCCGAACCCGACCAGGGAGTCGAAGTAGGGTTCGTCCTGGTCACCCATGGGTTCCGCCAGGCCCCCTTCCAGAACGATCTCATGAGTCGACGGCGCCGCGTGGTAGCTCGGACCCCGGGTCGCCAGAACGACGCGGGCGTCGGCCTCGACGGCCAGGAGGGTGCTCGCGAGCAGGGCCAGCGCGACTGCGGTTGCGGTTCCGTTCGTCAGGTATCTCATGATCTCGCTCCTTCGGGCGTCCGGGTCCGGTGCGAAGGGGACATGGCGGGGACCCTGGGTTGCCCGAGCGATAAGCAGGTTCGGTGCCGACCGCGCACGGTCGGGCCCCGACAGAAGCAAATCATTTCCGGAAAGCGACTTGCGGAGTGCCAGGCGCCCCGGATCCCCCACCCGTGGGCGCGTGCGGTCGCTGCCGTGTGCACCAGCGAGGACAGTCCATCCCGCGAGGGGACAGTCGGCCTCAGACGTACTCGGCCACGCGTTCGAGCTGGTTCTCCACCGCCGCGAGCAGCACCTCGGCGTCGAAAGGCTTCGTGATGTACTTCATCACGCCCCCCTCGCGCGCCTTGTGGTAGTCGTCCTCGGCCGTGCGCGCCGTCAGGTAGATCACCGGAATGTCGCTGGTCTCGGTGATGTTCCGCAGGCGTTCGACCACCACGTGGCCGTTGCCCGCCGGCATGCCGATGTCGAGGATGATGAGGTCCGGGTGCTCCTCGATGGCCTTCTTGGTGGCCCCCAGGCCATCCATGGCCGTCGACACCTTGTAGCCCTCGGCCCGCAGCCGCAGACTCAGGCTGTGCACGATATCGGGTTCGTCGTCCACGACGAGAATGTGTCCCTTAGACATGGACGGCTCCTTTCCATTCGACGGGTTGCAACTCGATCAGTTCGGGATGGTCCAGGACGCTGCGGTCGCCCGGCCGCGTCACATCGATGATGGCCAGGCGGGGCGTGGCCTCGGGATAGGACTTGCCCAGGGCGGCCTCGAGTCGGGCGGCCAGGGACGCGGCGCCGGCGGCGTCGGTCTTCAGGACGAACGCGTTCACCGGTCGTTCGCCCAGATGCACGACCCCCACGCGGTCGTCGCTGCTGCGCACGAGCGCGACCAGGTCGGATTCGAGGGCGGCCGGGTCCCAGGGCGCCCGAGGGTCCGGTTCCAGCAGCACCAGGGTCCACGGCACGATCATGCCGGTCGGGCTGTGGGTCGCGTCGCCCACGAAGGCCGCCAGGTGGGCCGGATGGGAGTAGACGGGCAGGGAGAAGCGGAACCGGCAGCCCGGCGCGTCGTCCTCGAGCAGTTCGAGGCTCCCCCCGTGCAGTTCGACGATCTTGCGGGAGATGGGCAGGCCGAGCCCTGTCCCCTTGGCGCCCGGACCATCGCGACGGTTGAGCTGCGCGAACTTCTCGAACGCCCGGGCCCGGTCCTCGGGCGCGATGCCCGGACCGTCATCCGCCACCGTGACCTCGACCATGTCCACGGCAGCGCGGGCGCTGACGGCGATCTTCCCCCCTTCGGGGGTGAACTTGTGCGCGTTGCCCACCAGGTTCACGAGCACCTGGGTGACCATGTCGGGCGCCGCGAGCACCGGCGGCACCGGCGCGCCGTCACCCGTCGCGACCGCGATCTCCTGCCCGGCGCCGCGGCAGCGGCCGCTGAAGTCCTCCACGCACGAACGGATCAGCGCCGCGATGTCGACCCGCTCCCGGGACAGGCGCATGGCGCCCGACTCGATGCTGTCCAGGTCGAGCAGGTCGTTGACGAGTCCGGCCAGGCGGTCGCAGTTCCGCAGGGCCGACGCCAGGCACTTGCGCTGCTCGTCGCTCACCTCGCCCACGACACCGTCGTGCACCAGCGAGCAGAACTCGCGGATCACCGTCAGCGGGGTGCGGAATTCGTGGGAGGCGGCCGAGAGGTAGTCCGACTTGAGGTCGCTGATCTCCTGCAGCCGCGCGTTGGCCGCGTTCAGTTCGGCGACGAGCTCCGCCTGGGCGAGCTGGGCGCGCTTCAGGTTGAGGAAGGCCGCCACCTTGGCCCGGATCACGTGCGGATCGACGGGCTTGAAGAGATAGTCGATGGCCCCCACGTCGTAGCCCGACGAGATGTGCCGCCGCTCCTTGTTGATCGCCGTCACGAAGATCACCGGCAGGTCCCGGGTCCGCGGATGCCGGCGCATCAGCTCGGCCACCTCGAAGCCGTCCATGCCCGGCATCTGCACGTCGAGCAGCACGAGGGCGAAGTCGTGGTCGAGCATCAGCGCGAGGGCCTCCTCGCCCGAGCCGGCCGCGAGGATGCTCATGTCGTCCCGCTCGAGGACCTGGCGCAGCGAGGCGATGTTGCTCGGCCGGTCGTCGACGATGAGGATCTTCAGGCTGGCGGCGTCCGGCATCGGATTCACGTCGTCACCTCCTCGGCTGCGGCCAGGCCGCGGCAGGCGGCGAGCACCTTGCCGATCGTGGCCGGCTTCTCGACGAGGGCGTCGGCCGAGGCGATCTCGCCCGCCCGCTCGGACGGCACCATCGCGACCAGGCGCAGCAGGGGCGCGCCGCTGCAGGCACGCAGCTTCTGCAGCAGGTTCTCGCCGCGCGGCGAATCCGGCGCCCCGCCGGAGCACCAGGGATTGACCAGCACCACGGTGGGCGCCCGCAGGCTCGCGACGATGCCGAGCAGGTCCGACACCCGGCGCACGACTTCGGGACCGTGCCCCACCGAGACCAGTTCATCGCCCAGCCGGTAGATGGTCCGCATCTCGTCGTCGGCCAGGATGAGGTTCCAGCCGGCCAGGACGGACGGGTCCTGCACCGGCGACGCCGCCTGCACCTCGGGCTCCGGGGTGACCCAGTCGGCCACGTCGGTGCGGGCCGGCGGCGACGACGCGACCTCCTCGCCCCCGACGCGCATGCGCAAAGGCAGATAGAGCGTGAACTTGCTGCCCTTGCCCTCGACGCTCGTCAGCTCGAGGCGCCCCTGCAGCAGCTCGGTCAGGCGGCGCGAGATCGACAGGCCGAGGCCCGACCCCCCGTAGCGTCGCCCGATCGTTCCGTCGCCCTGGTTGAAGGCCTCGAACACGCGGCGGCAGACCTCCTCGTTCATGCCGATGCCGGTGTCGGCCACCGAGAACGCGACGCACGGGTTCTGCATGCCGCCGCCCAGGCTGGCCACTTCGTCCTGGGAGGGCGTGCGCACGCGCAGGGCCACCGAGCCCTTGTCCGTGAACTTGCAGGCGTTGCTCAGCAGGTTCTTCAGGATCTGCTTGACCCGCAGCCCGTCGGTGAAGATCGCGTCGGGCACACCCGGCCCCCGGTAGGAACGGTATTCGATGCCCTTGCGGTCGGTGACCGGGTGGAAGAGCTGGTTGAGGTCGGACAGCAGGCTGTCGACCGCCACCTCGGTGGGCGAGAGTTCGAGTTTGCCGGCCTCGACCTTCGACAGGTCGAGGATGTCGTCGATGATGGTCATCAGTTCCTCGCCCGCCTGGTGGATCGTGCCGGCGGCCTCGACCTCGGAGCGGTCGAGCCGACCGGCCTTGTTCTCCCCCAGCACCTGCGCCATGAGCAGCATGCTGTTCAGCGGCGTCCGCAGTTCGTGGGACATGTTGGCCAGGAACTCGCTCTTGTAGCGGTCGGAGCGGGCCAGACGCTCGTTCTTGTCCTGCAGCTCCTTCTGCTGCCGCGAGAGCGTGCCCGCCTGCCGACGCGTCTCCTCGAGCAGCCGGTGCACCCGCTCGCGCGACCGCGACGAATCCAACGCGACGGCGACCGACTCGGCCGAAAGGCGCAGGAACTCGAGATCGTCGTCGCTCACCGCATCGAAGGTCGCCAGTTCGAGGATGCCCTTGATCTGGCCCGCGAGGTGGAACGGCGCCACGATGAGGTGACGGGGCGCCGATTCGCCCATGGCGCTGCGGATCAGGATGTGCTCCGACGGCACGTCGCTCAGCACCTGGATGCGCCGCCGCATGGCCGCGCGCCCCACCACGCCCTGGCCCTCGCGCAGGCGCCGCACCGGCCAGTGGTCGTCCGATTCGCCGTAGTGGGCCACGAGCACCAGGCTCTGGCCCGGACGCGCCAGGTAGAAGGCGCCGGCCTGGGCGTTGTAGTAGTCGCCGATGTGTTCGAGGATCGCCGCGGCGAGGGTCTCGGTGTCCGGTTCGCCCCGCATGCGTTCGTTCAGTTCGGCCTGCTGTTCCTGGAGGCGGAACTGCCGGTCGCGGGTGCGCTTGGCCTCGTCGAGATGGTCGATCATCTTGGCGAAACTCGCAGCCAGACCGGCCACCTCGTCATCGCCGACGACGTCCAGGTCCGGAACCTCGTGACCGTCCGCCACGCGGTTCATCATGTGCCCCAGGGCCGTGATGGGCTGCAGCATGCGCTGGGCGATGATCTGGCCCACGATGGCGGCGGCGGCACCGGTCGCGATGATGATCAGCAGCATCGCGAGCTTGATGCGGGCCAGTCCGGCAAGGGCCTCGGACGCCGGCAGTTCGGTGATGAGGCCGAAGCGGCGGCCCAGGGCCTCGACGGTGACGCCGTAGCCGAAGACCTGGCGGTCGGTCGCGCCGAGATAGCTCGTCAGGTCGCCCGCCTTGCGGGGCGGATCGGTGGCGGCCCCCATGCGGCCTTCGAAAGCGGCCTTCTGGCTGTCCAGCCAGGCCGTGGTGACGTCGTTCAGCAGCCGGTCACGCAGGGGTTCGAGGTCGCTGTCATCGTGGCTGCTCAGCAGGAGGCGCAGGTTGTCGTCGACCAGGTAGATCCGCACCGTCGCCCCTTCGGGCAGGGCGCGGGCCATCTGGGTGCCGAGCTCGCGCCCGTCGATCTGGAAGGCGAGGAAGCCCTCCGGGTCCGGCTCGGGCCCGTACACGGGCACGACGAGGAAGGCCGATTCGAGGCCCGCGCTCGGCTCGTAGGGGCCGAAGTCGGACAACACGATGCCGCCGGTGACGGCCGCCTCGCGCACCGCCGACGCGAGGATCGAGCGCGTGTACGTGCCGGTCAGGACGTTGCTGCCGAGATCGTCCTCGCGGGCGCAGCTGAAGAGCACGAGCCCCTCGGCGTCGAGCAGCAGGATGTCGTACCACGGCGAGGAATTGCGGAAGCGGACGAGTTCGTGACCCTCCTGCTGGGCGAGCGCCTCCCACGAGGCCCCGCCGATCCAGCTGCGGGCGTTCTGGCCGCTGGCCTGCAGATCGGCTTCCAGAAGTTCCAGGAAGGCGAGGTTCGAGCGCAAACGGCTCTGGTGGTCGAGCTCGCGGCGCGCCCGGTCGAAGAAGGCGTGCACGGTCTCCTTGCCGGCCGTGGCCGATCCCATCAGGGCGTCGCGGATGGCCTTGTGCTGGGATCGGCGCGCGCTCGTGTAGCCGATGGATCCGGCGACCACGAGGGGGATCACCGCCACGCCCATCAGCCACACCAGCAGGGTGTGGCGCAGGCTGCGCCGCGAGGGTCGGCCCACCTGGATCGGAGACGGGTTCTTGGGCAGCACGGACATGATCCCTCGTCGGTCGGTAGCCCCGCACGACCCGGACCGCCCGGCCCGGGTTTCTTTCCTGTCCAGATTCGGCCGAACTGAGGGAAACTTTACGCAGGAACGCCACCGCGGGGCAGCGGGGGGAATCATGGGAAACGCCCGGCCCCTTCCTGCGGGGCCGGGCGTCTGCACCTGTCGGCGGGCGTCGGCCCGCTAGTCTTGCCGCACCTTGGCGGCGATGCCCAGCCTTTCCATCTGGCGGTACAGGGTGCTGCGGCTGACACCCAGGGCACGCGCCGCCCGGGCGCGGTTGCCGTCGGCTTCGGCCAGGGCCAGCAGGATCCGCGAACGCCCGGTCTCCCGGCCGCCGAGCCGCCGCGGCGCGTCGGCCGGCCTGAAGGCGCCCGCGCCGTCGCGCCCCACGAGGTGCACGGGGAAGCCGTCGGCATCGCCCAGTTCGACGTCCACCGCGCCGCACGCCGCATGCTGGACGTGCGCCTGGCGGGCCGCCATGGCGATCTCCCGCACGTTGCCCGGCCAGGCATAGGACTGGGCCCGCTCGAGGCTGGCGGCGCTGAAGTAGCGCGACAGCTCGACCGGAACGCCGGCCGCCTCGGCCAGGAAGTGCTTCAGGAGCGGCAGGATGTCCTCGCGCCGCTCCGTGATGGGAGGCAGCCTCAGCTCGAGGATCTTCAATCGGTAGTAGAGATCGGCCCGGAACCGGCCCTCGGCCACCCGCTGCTTCAGATCGGCGTTGGTCGCGGCCACGAGCCGGATGTCGGCGTGGCGTTCGGCCGGGTCGCCGATGGCCTGGTACGAGCCGTCCTGCAGCAGGCGCAGCAGCCGCGGCTGCAGTTCCAGGGGCAGGTCGCCGATCTCGTCCAGGAAGAGGGTGCCGCCGTGGGCGCGGGCCGCCAGGCCGATGCCGTCGCTCTCGGCCCCGCTGAACGAGCCCTTCGTGTGGCCGAAGAACTCCCGTTCGAAGATCGACTCGGGAATGGCCGTCACGTTGACGCACACCAGCTCGCCGTGGCGCCGGGTGCTCTTCTCGTGCAGGCGCCGCGCGAAGAGCTCCTTGCCGGTCCCGGTCTCGCCCGTCACCAGCACCGGTTCGCCGCTGTCGGCGAAGGCGTCGGTCAGCTGGATCAGGTCGCGCATGCGCGACGAGACGTGGACGATGCGCACCGGCGCGCGCCGCAGCCCGGTCGGGCGCGGTCCCGCCGCGGCGCCGGCCGCGAGACGTCCGGAGAGCTCGACGTCCTGGCGCACGCCCGAAATCCGGTTCAGCAGCTGGCGGGCCGCCAGGATCCAGTGGTCGACCTCCATCTTCAGGAAGAGGTCGAGGGCCGACATGGCATCCTGCCAGGCCTCGTCGAGGATCAGGCCGCGCTCGTCGTCGAGACCGCCCTCGACCCGGGCCACGGCGGTCTCGGCCGCCTGCAGGTGCGCGATCGCCAGCTCGTGCCGGCCGTTGACCTCGGCCAGCAGCCCCACGGCGTCGCGCGCGTAGTGCTGGGCCGAGCCCAGGTCGGCCAGACCGAGCAGGGTCTCGGACATGACCCGCTTGATCACGCCTTCCTCGAAGCGATCGCCCTGGCGCCGGGCCAGGCCGAGGGCGCGCGTCAGCACGGGCACGGCTTCGGACTGCCGGCCGAGCCGCGTCAGGCACTCGCCCTGCCGGCGCAGCACCTCCATGACGATGTCGCCGTCGGGCGCGATGCTGTTGCCCACGGCCAGGGCGCGGCTGTAGTAGCGCCGGGCCGCTTCGATCTGGCCCTGGTCGCGATGCACGTCGCCGAGGAATTCGAGGGCCAGCGCCTCTTCGCGCGAGAGCAGCAGGCCGTTGGCCCGCTCGTAGGCCTGCATCAGTTCGGCGCGGGCGCCTTCGAAGTCGCGCCGCAGGCGCAGGGTGTTGCCCAGGGCGATGCCCGCCCGGCACAGGCTGGTGCGCGCGTCGACCTGCTCGAGCAGCCGGATGGCGGCTTGCAGCTCGGACTGCGAGCGGCCGAAATCGCCCTGCTTGTAGTGGGCGATTCCGACATTCAACCTGTTGCCGCCCATATTCTTGAGCATTCCGAGTTGAGAATGCAGTTGATGGGCCCGCTCGAACCAGCGCACGGCTTCCTGATACTCGGCGCCGCGGAAGGCGATCACGCCCATGAGATTGGCGGTGCGCGCCCCGTCGAGGCGGTTGTCCAGCACGCGGTACACCGAATAGGCGGCCTCGACGTCCTCGCGCGCCGCGTCCGGATCTCCAAGGGCCGACCAGGCCTGGCCCCGCAGGTACAGGAAGTCGGCGATGACCGGCGGCAGGTGCTGCCGGTGGGCGTCGATGAACGCGGTCGCCACGTCGATGACGGGCATGTAGTCGCCCCGCTTGCAGGCGAAGGCCAGCCGGACCACTTCCAGATCGGGCAGGCCGGCGGGCACCATGTCCCAGCGACCGGCCGAAGCGTGCAGGACCTCGAAGTCCTGGAAGCGCTCGAGCTGGAAGAGATTGCGGGCGCAAAGGACGACACCGTCCTTCACGGTGGGGGAACCGGGTGCGGGCACGAGGGCGATCGGGCCGGGTTCCCGGGTCTCGATGGCGTCGAGGCAGGCTCGGGCCAGCTTGAGCGAGTTCTCGTAGTCCTCGTCCAGAAAGGCCTTCCAGGCTTGCTCCCAGGCCTTCGGATCGAGGGGAATCTCGCCCAAGGAGCCGCCGGTGGCGTGGCCGGCGACCCGCGTGTCCTGGGCGCTATTTCTCATACCACTCCTCCAGACGATGCGAGGCGTCGGACATGATGTAGAACCTGAAGGTGATGCTGCTTCCGTCCTGGACCGGCACGATGAGCACGGGCCCCGCATGGAGGAGCTTGTCGAGGAACGAGGGGGCGAGCCAGGATCCGCCCGCGGCGTTCTCGTGGATGTCGTCGTCGGAATCGCCACCACCGGCGTCGTTGGTGTCGAGGGGATCGCCGGTCCGGCGCTCGCCCCGGTGGCTCGTGTCGAGCCCCCGTTCGTCGTCGGCCCGCGCGGTCGAGAACCCGCCCAGTCCCAGCAGGATCAGGACGGACATCAGCGCCAGGGCCGCCTTGGCGCTCAGGTGATCGAGCAACTTCTCCATTGGTTCCCTCCCGGGAATTGCGGCTGCGAGGTGCCTCGAATGGTGCGGGGTTCGCATGAACCTACGGAATCGGGCGCCGGGAGGAAAGAGGGGCCGGCAGATGCGGGCGGGGACCGGGTCAGGCCGGTTGCCCCGCCCACTTCTCGATCAGGGGCCGCACCTTGTCCACGCGGAACGGCTTGGCCAGGAAGTCGTTGATGCCGGCGTCGATGCAGTCGGCGAGCTGGGTCTCGTCCGGGGAGGACGTGAGCGCGATGATCGTCAGGGGCGCACCCCAATCCGGATCCGCGGTGATGCGGTCGACCTCGAGGCGCCGGATCTCGCGGGTGGCCGCGACGCCGTCGAGATTGGGCATGGCCAGGTCCATCAGCACGAGGTCCCACGGACGGCTCCGCGCCCGGGCGAAGGTGTCGACGACCTGGCGCCCGCAGGTGGCCGTCGCCACGTCGCAGCCCAGGCGGCCGAGCAGCTGCCGCCCCACGGCCAGGTTCACCTCCGCGTCGTCGACCAGCAGCACCCGGCAGGCCTCGCCGCCCGTTCCCGGCCCGACGACCGGTTCGATGTCCGGGTCGGCCTCGATGCCCGACACCTCGCGCAGGGTCCGCACGAGCAGCTCCCGCTCCAGGTGCACCCGCAGGCGGGCCATCAGCTCCTCCTGGATGCAGGGCTTGGTCAGGTAGTCGGTCGCGCCAATCTTGAACAGGGCCAGGGTCCGGGCGTCGTCGGCGTTGGACGACAGGAAGATGACCGGCAGTTCGGACAGGCGCTTGTTGCCCCGGATCTTCAGACAGAGCTCGTCGCCGCCCATGCGCGCCATGTGCAGATCGGTCAGCACCAGGTCGACGTCGTGGTTCTGCAGGTACTGCCAGGCCGTGTCCCCGTCGTCCGCTTCCTGCACCTGGGCGCCCAGCCGCGACACGCCGGAGCGCACGAAGCGCCGGATCGTGCGGCTGTCGTCCACCACGAGCACGTTCAGGTCCTGCATCTCGGTGCGGCAGCCGAGCAGCGAGTTGACGTGGGCGAGCAGGTCGCCCCGCTGCCAGGGCTTCTGGATGAAGTCGGCCGCGCCGATGTAGTAGCCGCGGAGGCGGTCCTCGTCGTTGTCGTTGGAGGTGACGAAGACGGCGTGGAGGTTGTCGTTGCCCAGCGGGGCCACCTGGGCCAGGAATTCGCGCGACATGATCTCGGCGAGGAAGTCGAAGGCCTCCATGCCCTCGAGCACCATGCTGAGGGTGAGCAGCGAGATGCCCGGCTCGGTGAGCAGCACCTCGCGGGCCTCCTCCGGGTTCGCGGCCTCGAGCACCTCGTAGTCGCCCCATTCGAGCTCTTCCCGGATGAAACGCCGCACCATCGAACTGCCGTCGAGCACCAGAACGCGCATCGGTTCCTCCCCCGCTCTGCGGGCCTCGGGTCCCCGTCATGACTAAGTATTTCCTTTATCGGCAAAAGCGGCGCCGACGTGAGCGAAAATGCGTCGCGCGCTGTCGCCGTCGGGCCAGTTGGCTTAATATGTGCGCCGAGCCCCGTCCGGCCTCACGGCGGGGCCTTGAACTTGTACCGACCGGACACGCGGCGACGGGAGTGGTGAGATGGAGTATCGGTTTCTGGGCAAGTCGGGCCTGAAGGTCAGCGCCCTCAGCTTCGGCGCCTGGGTCACGTTCCAGGACCAGCTGGACGTGGACAAGGCGCACGCCTGCATGCGCGAGGCGTTCGACGCCGGCGTGAACTTCTTCGACAACGCCGAGGTGTATGCCGGCGGCATGGCGGAGACCATCATGGGCGAGGTCTTCCGCAAGGCGGGCTGGAAGCGGAGCGACCTGGTCGTCTCCACGAAGATCTTCTGGGGCGGCACGGCCCAGGGGCCGGGCCAGCCCTACCACTACGGGCCCAACGACCGCGGCCTGTCCCGCAAGCACATCATCGAGGGCACCGACGCCGCCCTGGCCCGCCTGCAGCTCGACTACGTCGATCTCCTCTTCTGCCACCGGCCCGACGTGGACACCCCCATCGAGGAGACGGTGTGGGCCATGAACCACGTGCTGCAGCAGGGCAAGGCCCTCTACTGGGGCACCAGCGAGTGGTCGGCGGCGCAGATCCGCGAGGCCTACGACATCGCCCGGCGCGAGCACCTGATCCCGCCCACCATGGAGCAGCCCCAGTACAACATGTTCCACCGCGAGCGGGTCGAGGCCGAGTACGCCCGGCTGTACGACGACATCGGGCTGGGCACCACCATCTGGAGCCCCCTGGCCAGCGGCATCCTCACCGGCAAGTACAACGACGGCATCCCGGCCGGGTCGCGGCTCAGCCTGGAGAACTACCAGTGGCTGCGGCCCCAGCTCGAGAGCCCCGAGGGCGCGCGGAAGATCGCCAAGGTGCGCGAGCTGACGCAGGTCGCCGCCGAGCTCGGCTGCACCATGGCCCAGCTGGCCATCGCCTGGTGCCTGACCAACGACGACGTGAGCACCGTCATCACGGGCGCCTCACGGGCCGAGCAGGTGACCGAGAACATGAAGGCCCTGCGGGTCGCCGAAGACCTGACGCCGGACGTGCTCGAGCGGATCGAGTCGATCCTGGACAATCGCCCCGCCGGCGAGAAGAACTGGAGGGAGTAGACCCCATGCGAAAGGCGATCCTGATCATGGCAATCCTGGGGACCATGGGCGGCTGCGCCGCCGAGGGCGATCGAGCCGGCGGCGGCGCCGACACGGCCGCCACGAACCCCTTCTTCACCGAATGGGACACCCCCTACGGCACGCCGCCGTTCGACCGCATCGCGCTGGCCCACTACGAGCCGGCCTTCGCCGAGGGCATGAAGCGCCACGACGCGGAGATCGCGGCGATCGTCGCCGACCCCGCCGCGCCCACCTTCGAGAACACCATCGCGGCCATGGACCGGGCCGGCGCCCTGCTGCGCCGTGTCGGCAACGTGTTCAGCGCCATGAACGGCACCATGAGCGACGACGAGATGCGGGCCATCGCCAAGCGCGTGGCGCCGCTGCGGTCCCAGCACCGCGACGCGATCCTGCTCAACGCCGAGCTCTTCGCCCGCGTCGACGCGGTGCATGCCGGGCTCGACCAGCTCGAACTCGACGCGGAGCAGCGCCGCCTGGTCACCGAGACCTGGAAGGAGTTCGTGCGCGGCGGCGCCAACCTCGCCGACGCCGACAAGGAGAAGCTGAAGGCCCTGAACGAGGAGCTGTCGCTGCTCTCGCTCGAATTCGGCGAGAACGTGCTGAAGGACACCAACGACTTCGTCATGTTCGTCACCGACGCGGCCGACCTCGACGGGCTGCCCGAGGCCTCCATCGAGGCCGCGGCCGAGGAGGCGAACGGGCGCGACCATGCGGGCGAGTGGGCGTTCACCATCCACAAGCCCAGCCTGATCCCCTTCCTGCAGTACAGCACCAGGCGCGACCTGCGGGAGAAGATGTACAAGGCCTACATCAACCAGGGTGACAACGGCAACGAATCCGACAACAACCGGATCGCCGCGAAGATGGCCTCCCTGCGCGTCGAGCGCGCCAACCTGCTCGGCTTCCCGAGCCACGCCGCCTACGTCCTGGACGACAACATGGCCCGGACGCCCGACGCGGTGTACGACCTGCTGAACAAGCTGTGGGAGCCGTCGCTGGCCAAGGCCCGCGCGGAGGCCGCCGAGTTCCAGGCCATGATCGACGCCGGGAACGGCGGCTTCGAACTCGCCGCCTGGGACTGGTGGTACTACGCCGAGAAGGTGAAGAAGGCCAAGTACGACCTGGACGAGGCCATGCTGCGTCCCTACTTCGAACTGGAGAACGTGCGGGCCGGTCTCTTCGACGTCGTCAACCGCCTGTGGGGCATCACGTTCAACGAGCGGCCGGACATCCCGGTCTACCAGGCCGACGTGAAGGCCTACGAGGTGCGCGACCGCGGCGGCGAGCTGCTGGCCATCTGGTACAGCGACTACTTCCCCCGCGAGAGCAAGCGGGGCGGCGCCTGGATGAGCTCGTTCCGCAAGCAGTTCATGCGCGACGGCGAGCGGGTGATTCCCGTCATCTACAACGTGGGCAACTTCACCAAGCCGACGGCCGACAAGCCGGCCCTGCTGAGCGTCGACGAGGTGGGCACCATGTACCACGAGTTCGGCCACGCGCTGCACGGCATGATGTCCATGTGCCAGTTCCAGTCGCTGAGCGGCACCGCCGTCGCCCGCGATTTCGTGGAGATGCCGAGCCAGGTCATGGAGAACTGGGCCTTCGAGCCCGAGGTGCTCGACGTGTACGCCAAGCACTACCAGACCGGCGAGCGCATCCCCCAGGAACTGGTCGACAAGCTCGAGCGGAGCAAGCAGTTCAACCAGGGCTTCGCCTCGACCGAGTACCTCGCCGCGAGCCTCCTGGACATGGACTGGCACACCCTCGAGACGACCGAACTGCAGGACGTGCCGGCCTTCGAGAAGGCCTCCCTCGACCGCATGGGGCTGATCCCCGAGATCGCCCCGCGCTACCGGACGACCTACTTCCGGCACATCTTCGCCGGCGGCTACTCGGCGGGCTACTACTCCTACGTGTGGGCCGAGGTGTACGACGCCGACGCCTACCAGGCGTTCCGCGAGACGGGCAACATCTTCGATCCGCAGACGGCCCAGTCGTTCCGCACGAACATCCTCGCGGCCGGCGGCAGCGAGGATCCGCTCGTGCTCTACGAGCGCTTCCGGGGCAAGGACCCCAGCATCGCGCCGCTGCTCGAGCGCAAGGGCCTGAACTAGGCCTCGATCGACTCGCACCGGGCGCGGTCACCGCAGTGACCGCGCCCTCTTCTTTACCGCTAGTGTAAAGAAAAACCTCAAATTCCCACCTGGTTCGTCGATAACCGCACAGGACCCGACTCGCCCCCGAGACCGCGCCGGCCAGCGCGGATGACCCGTTGCCGACGGGCCGCAGCCGTGGAGCCCTGCCGATGTCGAACCGCATTCGCCTCCTGCTGACCTCCGCCGCCGCCGCGGCCGCGCCGGTCGCGGTCTGGGCCGTCGTGCTGTGGCGGACCGGACGCTGGGCCCCCGACCTGCCGTCGGCCGCCATCGCCGCCGCCTGCGCCGCCG